>JAVLFR010000139.1:0-9354 GCA_046052785.1 Limnohabitans sp.
CTAGAGTTCGTCGGCAGCGTCAGATGTGTATAAGAGACAGCAGCCCTATCACCGCGAGTGAACCATGTCTGAATCCAAATTTGTGTACCTCGCCTCGCAAAGCCCACGCCGGCGTCAACTGCTGGAGCAGCTGGGCGTGCGGTACGAGTTGCTGCTAGCGGACGAACACGAAGACGCCGAAGCCCTAGAGGTGGTGCGTCCCAACGAGGCCCCACGTGCCTATGTGCAGCGCGTGACCTTGCTCAAGCTGGAGGCCGCCTTGGCTCGCATGACGCGCCGTGGCCTGCCACCCGCGCCTGTGCTGTGCAGCGACACCACCGTGGCCTTGGGCAAAGCCATTTTGGGCAAGCCCGATGACGCCAAGCACGCCGCGCGCATCCTCGGTATGTTGAGCGGTCAAACCCACCGCGTGTTGACCTCGGTGGCCATGGGCACGCTGTCCAAATCAGGTCTGCCGCTCAAAACTGAACAAGCACTCAGTGTGTCCAAGGTGCGCTTTGCGCCCTTGACCCGCCCACAAATTCAAGCTTACGTGGCCAGCGGCGAGCCCATGGGCAAAGCTGGTGCGTATGCGGTGCAGGGCAGGGCGGCGGCGTACATCGCGCACATCAGCGGCAGCTACTCTGGCATCATGGGTCTGCCGATGTTTGAAACCGCGCAGCTGTTGCGCGCGTTTGGATTCAAGGTTTAAGCTGGGCTGGCGCATGCAACAAGACATCCTCATCAACTGGTCACCCCAAGAAACCCGCGTCGCAGTGGTGGAGACTGGGGCGGTGCAAGAGCTGCACGTCGAGCGCACGCTCGAGCGCGGCCTGGTGGGCAATGTGTACTTGGGCAAGGTCGCGCGTGTGCTGCCAGGCATGCAATCGGCGTTCATCGACATTGGTTTGGAGCGTGCCGCGTTTTTGCACGTGGCCGACCTGATGAGCAGTGTGGCGGCGCGCCACGCAGACCAAGACAAGGGCGAGCCTGCCCCTGTGGTGCCGATTGAAAAGCAAGTGTTTGAAGGCCAGTCGCTGTTGGTGCAAGTCATCAAAGACCCGATTGGCTCCAAAGGCGCCCGTTTGTCGTCGCAAATCAGCATTGCTGGGCGTTTGCTGGTGTTTTTGCCGCAAGACCAACACATTGGGGTGTCTCAAAAAATCCCGTTTGAACAGCGCGAGGCACTGCGACAACGCCTGCAAGGCTTGGCCGAAGCCGCGGCGGCCGATGGCAAGACAGGGGGATTTATCCTGCGCACCAATGGCGAAGATGCCAGCGATACCGAGCTCGGCGATGACATTGCCTACTTGCGCAAAACATGGGCACGCATCAAAGAAGCCTCGACCCGCTTGCCCCCTAAATCGCTGTTGCACCAAGACTTGAGCCTGCTGCAACGCGTGCTGCGTGACTTGGTGAGCGAGACCACACACACCATTCGTCTCGACTCGGCCGAGCAATTTAAAAAACTTCAAACCTTTGGCCAAGAGTTCATGCCCAGTGCCGTGACCAAGCTTCAGCTCTACAAGGGCGAGCGGCCTATCTTTGACTTGTTCAACATTGACGAAGAAGTCGGCAAGGCCTTGGGCCGACGCGTGGACTTGAAGTCTGGCGGCTACCTTATCGTCGACCAAACCGAGGCCTTGACCACAGTGGACGTCAACACGGGCGGCTTTGTGGGGGCGCGCAACTTTGACGAAACCATTTTCAAAACCAACTTGGAGGCGGCGGGCGCCATTGCCCGCCAACTGCGCCTGCGCAACTTGGGCGGCATTGTGATTGCCGACTTCATCGACATGACGCGCGAAGACCACCGCGAGGCCGTGCTGGCCGAGTTTCGCAAGCAACTCGCGCGCGACCGCGTGAAGACCATGGTGAGCGGTTATTCGGCGTTGGGCTTGGTGGAAATGACGCGCAAGCGCACCCGCGAATCGCTGGCCCATATGCTGTGTGAGCCATGCCCTGTGTGTGACGGCAAAGGCAGCGTGAAAACCGCACGCACAGTGAGCTACGACATCTTGCGCGAAATCTTGCGCGAGGCCCGCCAGTTCAACCCGCGCGAGTTCCGTGTGATTGCCTCGCCCGATGTGATTGATGTGTTGCTCGATGAAGAAAGCCAGCACTTGGCTGGCTTGAGTGACTTCATTGGCAAGCCCATTTCTCTGCAGGCTGAGGGGGCGATGACGCAAGAGCAGTACGACATTGTGTTGCTCTGAGGTTTGAACTTCCCTTCGATGTCTGACAGCGCCAAATCAAACACCCCAAGCTCTGTGCTTGCTGCGCATCGTTAGCCCTCGAATTCCAGCCTTCAGCCCATGTCGCGGTCAGTGCCCAATAAGGCGCCATCACGGCCCGCAGGGACGTTAAGCCGTGTTGGGTGCTGGCCGTGGCTTGGGCGTGCAAAAGCCGTGATTTAAAAACGTAAGAAGAAACTCAAGCAACCAGCTTGAAGTGCTTGCGGCTGAAGTCCAGCCCAAATGCCTTCTCCAGCTTCATCAACCAACGGTGACGCTTTTCCCGCTTTGTCAGCTGGTAATCGGGGTCAATCGTGAAGCTCTTTTCAGCGGAGCTCGCCAGCCAAGGCTTGATCAGCTCAGGGTGCGTGCCCGTGAACGGCTGCAACACCTGTGCGTCAAACTGGCTGTAGCGAATGGTGGGCGCCGCGTGTGACCAAAACTTGCTCACTTGGGCCATCTTTTTTTGCATCGCCTCGTTGCTGCGCACCCAGCCATAGTGGTAAATATGCGCGTTGGCCAAGGCGGCTTGGGGGTTGCGGCCTTTTTTGTGGTCGGATGTGATGAGCCAGTACTGGCCATCGGGCGCATACGAGCGAATGGTGTTGCGAATCAGGCGGCATTCGCGGCGGTACCACGCAGGGCTGTTGGCTACAAACTCGGGCGTGCCGTAGAAGTGGAAGTAGTCAAATACCAAGGCCTCCACCGCTGGGTTGCCGTGATGCTGATCCACACTGGCACGGATGTTGGCCAGCTCGGCCTCGTGCACTACCTCGTCACCCTCCAAATAAAAAGCCCAGTCGCCCGTGCAGGCGTATTGCGCGATCATTTTTTGCTGGGCATAGACAAAACCTCGGTCGGCCATGCGTTCATTCCAAAGGGTCTCGATCACGCGAATTTTGGGTGAGCCGATGGCGTGGATGCGCGCCAAGGTGTCGTCATTGCTTTGGCCTACCGCCACCACAAATTCATCGACCAAAGGAAGCAGCGACCGAATAGAGGCTTCAAACGGGAAGCCCAGCTCCACGCCGTTGCGGATGAAGGTGAAACCGCTGATGGATGCTTGGCTCATAGGGGCGTGCTGTCAGAAAAAAGGGGTTCGGCGGTTTGCGCCGCCACTTGGTAGAGCGCAGCATAGGCGCCGTTTTGGGCCATGAGTTGGCTGTGGGTGCCAGTTTCCACGATGCGGCCAGCTTGCATGACGACGATCAGGTCGGCGTGCTCAATGGTGGAGAGCCGATGCGCAATCACCAAGGAGGTGCGGCCTTGCATCAGCTGCTGCAGGGCGTCCTTGACCGCTTGCTCAGAGGCGGTGTCCAAGGCCGAGGTGGCCTCGTCCAAGATCAGGATAGGGGCGTCTTTGTAGATGGCGCGGGCAATCGCCAAGCGTTGGCGTTGTCCGCCTGAGAGCTGGGTGGCGTTGTGGCCGACCCAGGTGTTTTCTTGGGCAGGCAAGCTGCGCACAAAGTCTGCCAAGTTGGCGGCGGCGAGTGCGCGCCACACACGCGCGGTGTCCACGGTGTCGCCCAAGGCAATGTTTTGCGCCACCGTGTCATTGAACATCACCACATCTTGGCTCACGTAGGCCACTTGGCTGCGTAGGCTGTCCAGTGACCAGTCTTTGAGCGGCACGCCGTCTAAGCGCACTTGGCCCGATGTGGGCTCTAAAAACCGCGGCAGCAAGTTGGCCAACGTGGTTTTGCCTGAGCCCGAGGGGCCGACCAGCGCCACGGTTTGCCCAGGCTGGATGGTCAAGTTCACCTGGTTCAGGGCAGGTTGGCTGGCCGAGGGGTATTGCAGGCTGACATGGTCAAAGCAAATCTCGCCCTTGGCGAGGGCACTGGTGTGGTTGCCTTGGGTTTCGTCAGGCACGAGGTGGAGCAAGTTCAAGCCGCGCTCGAGGGATGTGACGCCGCGCGTGAGGGTGCCCACCACTTCAGACAGGTGTTTGATGGGGGAGATCAGCATCAGCATGGCGGTGATGAAGGCCGCAAAACTGCCCACTGTGACGGTTTGAGCAGGATTCACCCCTGTGCTTTGGTAGAGCGCCATCATGATGACCGCGGATAAAGCCAGCGCGGCCAGCATTTGAATCAGCGGAGTCATGACGGAGTTGGCCACTACCGCTTTGAGGGCCAATAGGCGCAGTGTGTGGTTAGAGCCCGCAAACTTGTGTGCTTGGCTGGCTTGTGCGTTGTGCAGTCGCACCATGCGGTAGGCCAGCACGTTTTCCTCCACCACATAGGCCAACGCGTCGGTGGCGTCTTGGCTGGCGCGGGTGAGGTTGTCCAGGCGCCGTGACAAAGTTTTGACCACCCAGGCAATCGGCGGAAAGATGGCAAACACAATGAGGGTCAGTTTCCAGTTGAGCACCAACAAATAGCCCAACAAAGCCAACACAGTGACCAAATCTTTGGCCAAGGCCAGCATGGTGGATACCAACAGCGAGGCACCGCTGTTGACTTCATAGACCATGGTGTTGGTCAAACCGCTGGCGTGTTTGTCGCTAAACAGCTTGGGGTCTGCGCGCATCAGCTTTTCAAACAAGCGCTGGCGCAAATGCTCTGTGGCGTTGTTGGTCACGCGGGCCAAGCAGTAGGCGGCCACAAAACCCGCCAAGCCGCGGACGCCAAACAGCAACAGCAAGACCACGGGAATCATCCACAGCGATAAGGTGCCCCGGTCAAAACCGTTGTCTAGCAGGGGCTTCATCAGCGCAGGAATAGCGGGCTCGGTCGCGGCGCCCACAAAAATGCCCACAATCCCCAACGCCAAGGCCGTTGGTTGGCCCGCAAACCACGGCGCCACGCGCTTGAACCTTTGGTACAAGGAATCAGACGTCTGGGAGGGCACGGTGGTGGTCATAAATTCAGGCAGTGGCAAGAAACGCTAGGCAAGCCATTATCGCCACTCGTTCGCCCTTAAAATCATCGGATTCGTTTGGCTACTGCTTTGAACATGACACGACCATTTTTTCGCTTCACACTTGGCCTTTTGACGGCAGGCCTGTTGGCCTTGCCAACGTGGGCGCAGTTCCGAGTGGAAGTGTCTGGTGTGGGTTTGACCCAAGTGCCTATTGCCTTTGCCCCTTTGCGCGGTGAAGAGGCCTCACCTCAAAAAATCTCCTCCATCGTGCAAGCTGACCTTGAGCGTAGCGGCCAGTTCCGTGGCGTTTCGGCGGGTGTGGTGAACGACGAGACCCAACGCCCCGACCTCAGCGCCATGCGCCAAAAAGGCGCAGATGCCTTGTTGACAGGCTCGATCAGCCGCATGGGTGACGGCCGTTATGACGTGCGCGTGCGTTTGTGGGACGTGGTGCGCGGCCAAGACCTCGGCGCCATGAGCTACATCGTGGTGACGGGCGATTTGCGCTTGGCCTCGCACCGTATTTCAGACTTTGTGTACGAAAAACTCACGGGCGACAAGGGCGTGTTCTCGACCCGCATTGCCTATGTCACCAAGGCGGGCACCCGCTTTAATCTTTGGGTGGCCGACTCGGACGGCGACAACGCGCAGTCTGCCTTGGCCAGCCCCGAGCCCATCATTTCACCCAGTTGGTCACCCTCGGGCACGCAACTGGCCTATGTGTCGTTTGAGTCGCGCAAGCCGGTGGTTTATGTGCATGACGTGTCCACGGGCAAGCGCCGCGTGGTGGCCAATTTCCGAGGCTCCAACAGCGCCCCCAGCTGGTCGCCCGATGGCCGCAGCTTGGCGGTGACGCTCAGCCGCGACGGCGGCTCGCAGCTGTTTGTGATCGATGCCAACGGGGGCGAACCTCGGCGTTTGACCCAATCTGCGGGCATTGACACCGAGCCTGTGTTTTCGCCCGATGGCACGGCCATTTACTTTGTCAGTGACCGCGGCGGTGCGCCCCAAATTTATCGCATGCCCGCCATGGGCGGCCCTGCCAACCGCGTCACCTTCAGCGGCACTTACAACATCTCGCCCGCCCTCAGCCCAGATGGCCGTTGGCTGACCTATATCTCGCGCATCGGTGGCGCATTCAAGCTCCATGTGATGGACATCGCCAGCGGCAACGTGGCTGCCATCACCGACACCCAACGCGATGAACGCCCCAGCTTTGCGCCCAACAGCCGCCTGATCGTCTACGCCACCCAGCAAGACGGCCGTGAAGCCCTGGTGACCACCACCTTGGATGGTCGCATCAAAGCCCGTTTGTCAGGGCAAAGCGGCGATTTGCGCGAGCCCAACTGGGGCCCCTTTAACAAAGCACAACCCTAATTTCTCTTTTACTCTTCAAACGTCCTTATGAAAAAACTACTCCTACTCCTATCCATTGCAGCCGTGTTGTCGGGCTGTGCTTCGGGTGTCAAACTCAATGATGTGCAGGTTGAGGACCGCACAGGCAGCAGCACCAACAGTGGTCAAGCCGCCGTCAGTGGCTTGGATGCCCGCAACCTCGGCGCGATTCAAGGCCTCAAGACAGGCCCTGCGGGGGTGGAGCACATTATTTACTTTGACCTCGACAGCTTTGCCATCAAGGCCGAGTACCAAAGCGTGCTGGATGCACACGCTCGCTTCTTGCGTGCTGAGCGTAACCGTCGCGTCAACCTCGAAGGCCACACCGACGAGCGTGGCGGCAGCGAATACAACTTGGCTTTGGGTCAAAAACGTGCAGAAGCGTTGCGCCGTGCTTTGAGCGCCTTGGGCGTGCCTGAAGCCCAAATGGAAGCGGTGAGCTTTGGCAAAGAAAAGCCCCAGGCCCAAGGCTCTGACGAGTCAGCTTATTCACAAAACCGCCGTGCTGCACTGAACTACCAATGACATTGATGCCATCTTTTTCGCTTCGCACCTGGGTGGTTGCCGCTGGTGTGTTGTTGGGCACCAGCGCCCATGCGGGTTTGTTTGAGGACGACGAGGCACGTCGCGCCATTTTGGACGTGCGCCAGCGCCTTGAGCGCCAAACGGAGGAAATTAAAAACTTCCAGCGCAGCGTGCTCGAGCAGCAAAACCAATTTGAAGTCTTGCGCACCGACACGGCCCGTCTGCGCGGTGAAAAAGAAGAATTGACCCAAGAGTTACGACGCACGCAAGAGCTTTTCAAAGCCGTGGACGAACGCATGAAAGCCCTGGATGAGCGCTTGAAGAAGTTCGAACCCAGCAAAGTCAAAGTCGACGGCGTGGAATTCATGGCGGAGCCATCTGAAACCAAAGCCTACGAAGATGCCCTGGCGGTGTTTCGCAAAGGCGAATTTATGGCGGCCAGTGCAGCCTTCAATGATTTGCTCTCGCGTTACCCCCAAAGCGGCTATGGCGTGGCGTCACTTTTTTGGCTGGGCAACGCCCAATATGCCAACCGTGAGTACAAGGACGCCATTAAAAACTTCAACCTCCTGTTGACCAAGGCGCCCAGTCACCCGCGCGCGCCAGAGTCCATGCTCTCGGTGGCTAACTGCTACACGGATTTGAAAGACCTCAAGGCGGCGCGTAAGGCCCTGGGCGATTTGGTGAAAACCTACCCGCAAACCGAGGCGGCGACTGCCGCCACTGAACGTTTGGCGAAACTCAAGTGAGCGAGCTCACTGCGCTCACCCAAGAGGTCCTGGTGGCCTTTTTTTTAGGCGGCTTGCTGCTGGGCGTCATCAGCCAACGTACGCATTTTTGCACCATGGGGGCTATCTCTGACGTGGTGCACATGGGGGACTGGACCCGCGCGCGTCAATGGCTGGTCGCCATGGGCGTGGCCATGCTGGGTTTTGCCGCTTTGTCAGACCTTGGACAGATTGACCCGAGCAAAACCTTGTACGCCAGCGCACGCCTGATGTGGTTGTCCACCGCTTTGGGCGGCCTGATGTTTGGCTACGGCATGGTCATTGCCTCGGGTTGTGGCAACAAAACCTTGGTGCGCATTGGTGGCGGCAACCTGAAATCGCTGGTGGTCATGGTGGTAATGGGGGTCAGCGCCTTTGCCACCCTCAAAGGCATCACCGCGGTGCTGCGGGTCAGCACGCTCGACACCTTCTTTGTCGACATGCCCACTGGCGCCAACCTCAGCGTGCTGGGCATTCCCTATTTGGGCTACATCTTGGGCACGCTGTTGCTGTTTGTGGTGATGCGCCATCAAGAGATGTGGACTTTCCCCAACTTGCTGGCAGGCTTGGGCGTGGGGGGCTTGGTGGTCGCCATGTGGTGGGTCAGCGGTCATTTGGGGTTTGTGCCTGAGCATCCAGAAACGCTGGAGGCCGTTTACGTCGCCACCAACTCGGGCCGCATCGAAGCCTTGAACTTTGTCGCACCCGTGGCCTACACCTTGGATTGGCTCATGTTTTACAGCGACACCTCCAAAGTCTTGAGTGCGGGCATCACCGCGGTGGTGGGTGTGATGGCGGGTTCAGCCCTCTCAGCCCTGCAAACCCAAACCTTTCGATGGGAAGGCTTTGCCAACCCTCGGGACTTGGGCCAGCATTTGGTGGGCAGCGTGTTGATGGGGGTGGGCGGCGTCACCGCGATGGGCTGCACCTTTGGTCAGGGCTTGAGCGGCATTTCCACCCTCAGCCTCAATGCTGTCTTGGCTTTAGCTGCCATCGTCATAGGCGCCGTGTTGGCCTTGCGCCGACAAGCCGCGCGCCTTGAGCGCACTGCCTGTGCCTGACTCCACTCGGCTCGCCTCTGAGGTGACAGATCGCCGATTTGGCGGACTTGACCGTTTGTATGGCGTCAACGGCGCTGCGCGCATTCGCGCGGCGCATGTGGTGGTCGTGGGGGTGGGCGGCGTCGGCTCTTGGACGGTGGAGGCGCTGGCGCGAAGCGGGGTAGGGCGCTTGACCCTGATCGACCTCGACCACGTGTCTGAATCCAACATCAACCGCCAAATCCAAGCGCTGGATGACACGGTGGGGATGGCCAAAGTTCAAGCCCTGCGCCAGCGCATCGCCCACATCAACCCCGACTGTGTGGTCACTTGCGTGGAAGACTTTGTGGAACCCGCCAATTGGCCCAGCATCTTGCCCGACGCAGACGTGGATGCGGTCATTGACGCGTGTGACCAAATCAAAGCCAAAACGGCAATGGCGGCGTGGGCTTTGCAACAGCGCGTGTTGTTCATCACCGTTGGCGCCGCTGGCGGCAAGCGACTGGCGCACCAAGTGGACATCGATGATTTGGCTCACACCAGCCACGA
>JAVLFR010000140.1:0-34249 GCA_046052785.1 Limnohabitans sp.
GTGCGTGTTTCCACACCCGTCATCACCGCGTCGTGCATGTCAAAGCCTTTGATTTTTTGACCAAAGATGGGCAGCGCTTGGCGCATGGCGGTGATGGCGTAATGGGGCAGGGCACTGTTGAGGCTCACCATTTTCACGCCTGGTTGGTAGGAGGGTTCCACGCTGCCCAGTGCGGTGGACGCACGGTCGGCGATGAAGTCGCCCACCAGTTGCGCGGGTGCTTCGTAGGTGCTGCCGCCCAAGGTGTAGGCGTGAGCTTCGAGTTGGCGTTGCAGCACGAGGCCAGCGAGGGGGTGGTAGCCACCGGGTGCATCGTGTGTGGTGTGACGCACGGCGTTGCCCAGCGCTTGGCCTAGCTCGGCTTCAAAGGCGGCGGGGTCGGTGGGGTAATCGCTGGGGTCTATGCCCACCACGATGCCTGCATTGGCGTTGCGCTCTGCGCGTGAGTATTGGCTCATGCCGTTGGTCACCACGCGACCTGCTTCGCTGGTGGCGGCCACCACCGTGCCGCCGGGGCACATGCAAAAGCTATACACAGCGCGGCCGTTGTCGGCGTGGTGCACCAGCTTGTAATCGGCAGGACCGAGCAGTGAGTGGCCGGCGTGTTGACCCCAGCGTGCGCGGTCAATCACGCTTTGGGGATGCTCGATGCGCACACCCACGGAAAACGGTTTAGCCTCCATCGCCACTGCATGACGGTGCAGCATGGTGAAGGTGTCGCGTGCGCTGTGACCCAAGGCCATCACTACATGATGTGCGGGTAGGGTGTAGGCGTCGCCTGTGGCTAAGTTGTGAATGCGCAGGGCTTGAATGGCGCGGGGCGATGTCGCATGCGATGGATTGGATGCGGTGCTAGCGGTTGTTTCGTAGTCGATATCCACCACGCGTTGCTCAAAGCGCACTTCGCCCCCTAAGCGGATGATTTCTTCGCGCAAGCCTTCCACCACTTTCACCAGTTTGAAGGTGCCGATATGCGGGTGTGCGGCGAACAAAATTTCTTCGGGCGCGCCAAAACGCACAAACTCGTTCATCACCTTGCGGCCCAAGTGGCGCGGATCCTTGATTTGGCTGTAGAGCTTGCCATCCGAGAATGTGCCTGCGCCGCCTTCACCAAACTGCACATTGCTCTCGACGTTCAAAATATTCTTGCGCCACAGGCCCCAGGTGTCTTTGGTGCGTTGACGCACGGAGGTGCCACGCTCAATCACGATGGGCTTGAAGCCCATTTGCGCCAACACCAAGGCGGCAAAAATACCGCAGGGGCCAAAGCCCACCACGACGGGACGCTCGCCCACACCCGTTGCCGCTGACGTGCCCCAATCGCCCGATGCATGGGCGGGTGCATGCCATGACATGTCGGGTGTGGGTTGGATGTGCGAGTTCTTGGCGAACTGGGCCAACAGGGCGGTTTCTTGCGCGGCATTGACCAGTGTGATGTCCACAATGTAGACCACCAACAAGTTCTGTTTGCGTGCATCAAAGCTGCGTTTGAAAACCGCGAGCGTGGCAATGGTCTCAGCTGCGAGGTCCAACACATCGGCCGCAAGAGCGCGAAGCGCGTCAATGGGGTGCGGGGGGAGTTGTCGGTCTGCCTCGGTTTCTGCAGGCGCATCGGCGGCGCGACGAGCTTCGATGGGAAGGGCAGACAGGGGGAGTTTGAGTTCTGAGAGTCGAATCACAAGCGTGTGGCCCGTGGTGATCGGGCAAGTTATGTCGAGGACCTTGATTATCCGTTGATAATCCAACCGTGAAGTTCGCTAGGCCGTCGCTGGTGCGATCTGGGAAACCAGGCACTGGAGGAACGTCCGGACTGCGTAGAACAGCGTAAGAGGTAACACCTCTCCACCGTGAGGTGAGGATTAGAGCAACAGAGACGAGCCGATTGAGTTCGGGTGAAACGGGCAATCTCTACGCGCAGCAATACCAAGTAGGCCAACGTTGAGGCGGTTCGCTGAGTTGGCGGGTAGGTAGCACCGAGCCGAGTGGGTGACCCTCGGCCCAGATTAATGACGGTCACGCCGTGGGCAACCACGGTGCACAGAATCCGGCGTATCGGCGAGCTTCACACTTTTTTCGCAAATTTTGTGGTTTCCTTGGCCGACACTTGCCCCACTTTGAAAGACCGAAATGTCTCGACCGATGTCACATGATGATTTCGAAAAACCCATCGTTCAAGAAACTGCATCAGTCAAGTCGATGATGTTTTCAGACATCGACATTCAAAGCCGCATGAGCGTTGAGCGACCAGACGAGCTGCAGTTTGAATACACGCGTTTGATGATGGGGGTGCTGCTTTTTCAGCCGCAGCCCAAACGCATGTTGATGGTGGGCTTGGGCGGTGGTTCACTTGCCAAGTTTTGTTACAAACATTTGCCCGATGCGCACATCACGGTGGTGGAGATCAACCCACACGTGATTGCGCTGCGTCAAAGCTTTCATATTCCCGATGACGATGCACGGTTTCAAGTGCTGCAAATGGACGCTGCCGATTTCATGGCGCAGACAGACCAAAATTTTGACGTGGTGTTGGTCGATGGCTTTGACCCCCAGGGCCAGCCCGAGCAACTGTGTTCACCGCAGTTTTATTCAGACTGCCGTCGCGTGTTGCATGCAGGTGGCGTGGTGGTTGTGAATCTGCACCGCCTCAGTGCTTACCGCGATGTGTATGTGGATCGCCTCGACGCCGCGTTTAACGGCGCATTGTGGGTGGTCAACGCGCCAGGGACGACCAATTGCGTGGTGTTTGCCATGCATGGTGTCTCTCAAGAGGTCAAACTCAGCTTCAGCAAACAAAAACCCGCCTACATGAGCGATGAAGCATGGGTGCAAGTTGCGCCCAGCGTGGCGCGCACTTTTTTGGCAACGCAAGACATACAGAGGGCTTAGTTTGTCGCCATGTGGATGACGCGCGATTCATGCGTCACGTGGGTGCTGGCGAAACCTTTTTGTGAAAAGTAAGTCACCATGGCCTGACGAAATGCTTCAGGCCCGATGGTGCGCAGGTTGAATTCGCCGTTGAAGCCTCGGGCATCTTTTTTGAACTCGACGGCTGCCAACTGCCGCGATGTGAGGTGTGCCAAGCTGCACAACCAATGGAAGGTGAGCGCAGGAATTCGCGAGCCAGTGGCCACGGCCACGATGACATCTTCGCCCTGCCATTGGATTTGGTCCGTCATGACGATGGCACCGGCCAAGTCGGGGCGCATATGATGAGGAAGCAAAGAGCCCTCTTGTCGCCAAGCGCAGTGAAAACTTTGGCAGGGGTCTTGGGGCCGATCCTCGTAGATACTGCAGCCTTGGCTTTTGCAATGGGTGCAGGCTTTGCCCAGATGGGCATTGGCAATAGGATTTTCAATGTCTAGCCAGCCTTCACAACACGCTGTGCAGGGTTGACAGTTTCTTTGGTTGATCGCTGGCATGCGCCAACGTTAATGTGTGAGCCTCAGTGCTTGGGTGACGATGGCATCATTCTGTGTTTGTGTGACGCAGATGTCATCAATGCGCGATCTGCTGAATGCGTTCTACATGTGCCAGTAACGAGCGCATGGCCACGGGCCACAAACGTGGTGGCACATCGTCATAGGCCAGTTTGACCCAGTCGTCCATGCTGGCGTTTGGGTGCTGCTGCATCACCTTCCATATTTTGGCTTCGCGTTTGAGGCGATGCGCTTTGAGGTGGTGGATACAAGCCCGTGCATCGTGCGGTTCGCCCCATAGGTTGCCCAGCACATAGCCATGGGCGGGCAAGATGAAGGCGATGCGGTGTTGCTCGCAAGCCGCTAGCAATTTGTCGAGTGACTGCATGTAGTCGTGCATATTGCCATCGGGCGGATCGATGACGGTGGTGCTGCCATTGAGCACATGGTCGCCGCTGAACAAAAGTCCGTCTTCTTCCAACACCAAACACAGGTGGTTGGCCGCATGACCAGGGGTGTGCACCACGCGCAAGGTGTGTGTCACCCCGTGGCCTTGCATCACCAAGCGTTCACCCTCTTCAAGTTCGCGGTCAGGCGTGAATGCACTGGCGGCTCGCGCGGTGGGGTAAGACGCTAAGCCAAGAATAGGCGGCGTGGGCCCGTGCTGCCCACACAGGGCTTGCAGCGGTGCCGCACCCGGCGAGTGATCAGGGTGCGAATGGGTACACACGATGTAGCGGATGTGGCCGCCTGCGGCGCGCCATAGGCGGTCTAGGTGTTCGAGGTCTGCAGGGCCTGGGTCGATGGCGGTGTAGCCGGTGTCGGGGTCGCCCACCAAGTAGCTGTTGGTGCCAGGGCCCGTCATCACCCCAGGGTTGGGGGCGGTGAGGCGCTGGACGTTTTTCAGCAACAGCGTTGGCTGGTCGGTCACCCAATCGAGGTGGTGCAGCATTTGCCCATCGGGGCAGGTGAGGGCGAGTTCGCCAAAGGGCGCTTCGTGCTCCATGTAGCGGGCTTCTTTGCCGCCTAGCCAGCCTGCACGTGGGCAACTGGTGAACCACGGTTGCTCGCTTGCGCAGTCGGCTAACACGCTGTCAACCGATGTGTAGCTTTGCAAACGCTCTAGCGTTTTGATGGTGGGATAGATGATGAAAAAGTGACCCTGCGAGTGGCGACTTAATGCCTCGGCGGGGCGGACCCACTCCGGTGCAAATTGTTCGTGTTCGTCAGCCACTGGGATTTGCGCGTCGGGCATGCGGGCCACGAGGAAGGGCACATCAAAGCGGCGAGGCAGGTCGCGGTCGGTGATCCAGTGGGCCAGCACAAATACTTCGTCTGCTGCGAGGGTGAGGCCACGTGCAGCGCATTGCTGTGCAAAGTTGCCTCCCGACGCTTGGCGGTCCAGTGCGGCAATGTCTGCTGCGTTGGCCATTTGCCCATTGGCGTGGCGTGCCAGCAAGATGCCCAATTCTTCAAAGCTTTCGCGAATGGCGGCAATGGCTTGGGTCAAGTGCAGATCACTTTGTGTGGATCGGCGTTTGGCTTGTGGGTGTGCTTGTGCGTCAGTGGCATCTATGCCGCCGCCAGGAAATACATAGGCGCCTGGGGCGAAGCTGGCTGTCATGGCGCGGCGCGTCATCAGCACTTCTAAGCCTTGCGGGCCATCGCGCAGCAACAACACGGTGGCAGCGGGCAAGACGCGCGCGGGTTCTTTGTGGGGGTGAAGGAGTTGGGTAGAGCGAGGCATTCACGCATTATGGAGATACGCGGCCCTTTGCGTGATTATGGGTGTTTACCCTTGCGTAAAAGCCACAGATGCACGCCATCGACTTTTGCTCACAATTTGCCTAAAACAATTTTCTATTTGGAGTGACCTGCATGCAACGATGCACATTTAAAAAAGCCTTCGGTTTAGTGCTGACTTTGGCCGCCCTCTGCGCACCACAACTGGCGACAGCGCAAGCCTGGCCTACCAGGCAGCCCATCAAGTTGGTGGCGGTGTTTCCCCCAGGGGGGTCGGTGGACCAAGTGGCGCGCATCATTGCGCAGCCCCTGTCTCAGCAACTGGGGCAGAGCGTGATTGTCGAAAACCGAGGCGGTGCATCCGGCGCCATTGGCACGGCGGCAGTCGTGCAGTCTGCTCCCGATGGCTACACCTTCGCGGTGGTGTTTGACACGCATGGCGTGAACCCTGCCCTCAATCCCAACTTGCCTTACGACTCCCAAAAAGACCTGACACCGTTGGTGTTGGTGGGCACATCGCCCATGGTGTTGGCCACGCATGTCAACTCAGAATACAAAACTTTCAAAGACGTGGTGGATGCCGCCAAGGCGAAGAAGAACGTGAGCTTTGGCACCATTGGCAACGGCAGTTTGGGTCACTTGGCCATGGCCTTGATGGGCAAAGATGCCAACTTGGAATGGACACATGTGCCTTACAAAGGGGGCGGCCCCTTGATGAGTGACGCCATTTCTGGTCACGTGCCTTTGTCGATTGCGTCGGTGTTTGTGACCAAGCCCCATATCGATAGCGGTCGTATGCGTCCACTCGCCGTGACTACCAGCAAACGTGCGGCTGATTTGCCCAACGTGCCCACGGTTTCAGATATCGGTTACCCAGGCTTTGAAGCGCCAGCGTGGTGGGCGGTGTTGGCACCCGCCAAAACCCCGCCCGAGATCGTCAAACGCATGAACGAAGAACTCAACAAAGTGCTGAAGAACCCTGAAATTGCCAAGAAGTTGGATGCACAAGGCATTGACATCATGGGCGGCTCGCCCGCGCAAGCAGGCGCCTTTATTGACAAGCAAATGACCATTTGGGCCAAAGTGGTGAAAGACAACAACATCAAGGCAGATTGATCGTTCAAACGATTGGGCCCTTGCTTGAAGGTATGCATTGAGTTTTGAATTATTTTTGGGCTCTGCCTATTTGCCTTATGCCGCGCTAGGCGCACTTTTGGTGGGCTTGTCCAAAGGGGGGTTGCCCTCGACGGGAACCTTGGCCGTCCCCATTTTGTCATTGGTCATGTCACCCATCAAGGCAGCAACTTTGTTGTTGCCCATTTATGTGATTTCAGATGTGGTGGGCGTTTGGTTGTATCGAAAAAACTTCAGCCCTTGGAATTTGAAGGTGCTGATTCCGGCGGGTGTGTTTGGCGTGGTGGTCGGTTGGCTTACCGCATCCATCATTCCTGAGCAGATGGTGACCCTGTTAATTGGTGTGATTGGGGTGGCGTTTTGCCTCAACACCTGGCTGCGCAAAAAACCTACAGGAGTGCCCAAACCTCCCACCTTGTTGCCGGGTTTGTTTTGGGGCACCTTGTCGGGATTCACCAGCTTTATTTCTCATGCGGGCGCGCCACCTTATCAGGTGTACGTGTTGCCCCAGCAATTGCCCAAAACTGTTTTTGCTGGCACCGCCACCTTGGTGTTTGCAGCGATCAATTTGGCCAAAGTCTTGCCCTACCAAAACTTGCGACCCTACAACATGGCGGACATGATGGATGCCTTGGTGCTCATCCCTTTTGCCATTGGGGGCACTTTTTTAGGTGCCGTGTTAACCAAGAAAATTCCGGATGTTTTGTTTTTCCGCTTAATTCAAATCGGTCTATTTGCAATTTCACTCAAGCTCATTTGGAGTGCGCGCGACGTGATTCATTTTTGAGGATGTGTCGTCATGACAATTCAACAAGATCCATTTCAAGCCTTCATGCCCTATCCGCCGAGTCCTGTTGCGCACGCTGCGCAGGGTGTGTTGCATGGATTGACTTTTGCCGTCAAAGATTTGTTTGATGTGGCGGGCTATCCCACCAGTGCAGGTCAACCGCATATGTTGGCCCTGTCTGGCATCAAGTCCACCACCGCCCCTTGTGTTCAGCGCTGTTTAGATGCGGGGGCACAATTTGTAGGTAAGACGGTGACGGATGAGTTGGCTTTTTCACTCAATGGCCAAAACGCACACTTTGGTGCCCCTGTGAATGGTGCTGACCCGCGGCGTTTGAGCGGGGGATCTTCCTCGGGTTCCGCCTCTGCGGTGGCGAATGCCTTGTGTGATTTTGCGTTGGGCTCGGACACAGGGGGCTCCATTCGTGCACCTGCGAGCCATAACGGTTTGTTTGGCTTGCGCCCGACGCACGGGCGCATTGATATGTCAGGCAGTCATGCCTTAGCCCCGAGCTTAGATACGCTGGGCTGGTTTGCGCGAGATATGGCGACATTTGCCCGTGTGTCCGAGGTGCTGCTGTCTGAACCCAGCAAGACCCAAGCCGTGCGATTGATGTTGGGGCAAGAGTTTTGGGCGTTGTTGACCCCTGAAGTTCAAGCTGCACTCCAGCCGGCGCTTGATGCGCTAGAACTTGCATTGGGAAAAATAGAAACCTCAAACGTCTTGAACACTTCTTTTGATGATCTGACCTTGGCATTTCGGCACACGCAGGGCAAGGAGGCTTGGCAAGTGAATGGCGAATTTATTCGGCGCCATCAACCCATGCTCGGCCCAGGCGTGGCGCAACGTTTTGAGTGGTCAAGCCAAGTCACGCCTGCGCAATATGACAACGCACAAGCCGTGCGAGAGAAGATGAAGCTTCATGTGACGCAAGCATTGGGGGCAGATGGTATTTTGGTCTTGCCCACCATGCCAGACTGTGCACCGCTGATCGATCAGCCTGAATCGGATTTAGAAACTTACCGTGCTGCAAGTTTGAAATTACTCAGCCTCGCGGGTGTGTGCGGTTTTCCACAAATCAACCTGCCTTTGACGCATCATCAAGGTGCGCCAATTGGCATTTCATTGCTGGGTGTGGCGCATAGCGATGCCCTTTTGGTTGGATTGGCGCAGAAAGTCGCACAGGTGGCAGGTCTTTCATCACAGCCTCGGTAGCATGAACCTCATCTCATTCAGGAGTCCAGCATGAAGTCTTTGATCAGCGCGCGCGCCCCTTTTTCAGCCATCGTGGATCGTCCCAAGTTGCAGTTGCCAAACAACGCGCGCATGTTGGTGTGGTTGATCGTGAATGTGGAGCATTGGAGCATTGAAAGAGCGATGCCACGCACCGTGTTGAGCCCGCCTATGGGGCAACCCTTGTTGCCCGATGTGCCCAATTGGGCGTGGCATGAGTACGGCATGCGCGTGGGTTTTTGGCGCATTTACGACGCCCTCAATCAGCGTGGCATTGTGCCGACCATGGCGACCAACGGTATTGTGTGTGAGTCGTATCCCCGCATTGTGGAGTCAGCACTCAAGAAAGAATGGGAAATCATGGGGCATGGTTTTGTGCAGGGTCCCATGCACAAACTTGAGAACCAACAAGAGGCGATTCAAACGACGGTGGACACCATCAAACGTTTTTCAGGAAAAGCACCTGTGGGTTGGGAGAGCCCAGGACTGACCGAAGACGACCACACCTTGGACTGCTTGTCTCAGTCGGGCATTGAGTACGTGGCCGATTGGGTGTTGGATGACCAACCAGTCTGGTTGCAAGCGCAACCCAAACCTGTGTTGTCTGTGCCTTACACCGTGGAACTCAATGACATTCCGATGATGTTGTTGCAGCAAAACCGATCGGAAGAAATGCTTTTGCGTGGCATTGACCAGTTTGAGCGACTTTGGCAAGAAAGTGAAACCATTCCACGTGTCATGGCCATCAGCGTTCACCCCTATGTGACGGGGGTGGCGCATCGTATCGGGTATTTTGAAAAACTGCTTGACCACATCCAGTCACGCACTGGCGTCGAGATACAAACGGGTGAACAAATCTC
Organism: Limnohabitans sp.; assembly: GCA_046052785.1. Taxonomy (GTDB): domain Bacteria; phylum Pseudomonadota; class Gammaproteobacteria; order Burkholderiales; family Burkholderiaceae_C; genus Limnohabitans. The sequence continues at coordinate 9,174 of JAVLFR010000140.1, forward strand.
AAATTGGTACCGTCAGCAAGTACCTTTTTGAGATTTGAAAAGCTTATTTGGACAAGGGCGTTCCAAATAAGCCTGTCGGTTTGACCAACAAGATCAGCAGCATCATCGCAAAGGGCGCCATCACCGCCAGTGGTGCGTAAATCAGCGAGCCCAATGAGACCACTTGTCCCACCAGTAATGATGAGTACAGCGTGCCTTTGATGCTGCCTAGGCCACCAATGATGACCACCATGAAGACAAAAGCCAGAATCTCAAGTCCCATGTGAGGGTCGACCATGATGAGGGGGGCATAAATGCCACCCGCAAGCGCTGACAAGGCCCCCGCCAAGACGAAGGTGATGGTGAACAATCTTGCAGCATTGATACCTAAACCTTCGACGTGTTCCATGTCCTCGATGCCAGCGCGGATGGCTTTGCCAATGATGGTGCGATTCAAGAACAGCCAAATGCCCGCATAAACCAACGCAGCCACCACGATCACAGACAGGCGGTACAGAGGAATGTCGGTGCCGAACAAATTCATTTGCTCATCCAAGGGCATGCGCACAGGACGAGGCACCACGCCCCACAGAGCTTTGACTACGCCAATGCCACCCAGCAAAATACCAAATGAGGTGATCATGCTGAAGGTGAGTTCACGTTCGTAGATGCGTTTAAACACCAAGCGCTCGACCGCCAACGCCAAGAGTGCCCCAACTGCGATGCCGCCCAACACACCGACCCATAAGTTGCCAGTGAGTGTGCTGATGCTGTAGGTGATGTAGGCACCCACGGTGTAGTAAAGCAGTTGATCCAAGCTGATGATGCGCATCAAACCAAAGCACAAAGACAAGCCGATGGAAATTAAGAAATAGATGCTGGCAAGGCTGAGACCGAAAACAACGCCAGAAAATAACAATTGTGCGGTCATGCCGTACCTTTCTGACCCGACACGCGGCGCCACAAACTTTTACTCCAATTTTCAAGCGTTCCGTAGAGGCCCACCGAATTGGTCATCATGATGAAGACCAAGATAAACCCCACGATCAACTCCCAATTGCCGATGAATTTACTGGCCACATCGCGCAAGCCTGTGTAGGCCAAGGTGCCGACAATGGGGCCCCACAATGAACCAACCCCACCCAAGATGGTGACCACCACTGGGTCTGCCGTGCGGGAGTGACCGGTCATCTCAGGGCTCACAAAGCCTAGGTAGATGGCGTACAAACTCCCCGCAAAAGCGGTGGTGGTGTTGGCAATCACGAACGCGGTGAGGCGAATTTTGAAGTTGTCGTAGCCAATGAATTCAAGCTTGGTTTCATTGATTTTGGTGGCCAAGCAACACGCGCCAAACACCGTGTCATCGAGGTACTTGTAAAGGGCCCATACAGCGGCGCCGACAAAAATGCAAAACAAGAAGAACTCGGAGGGTTTGGTGAGGTTGAAAACGGGGGTGGCATCGATATTGGTTAAGAACCAAAGTCCGTTGTCGCCTTTGGTGATGTCAGCCAGCACCTTTTGCAACATGTAAAAGACGATCACCGAAAGAGCCAAGTTCACCAAGGCAAAGTAGTCACTGCGCAGGCGAACAAACAGCAACCCCACAATGAAAGCAAATACCAAGCCCGCGACCAAACCAATCAAGAGACCGATGTAGGGGTTGGTGCCGAAGTAAAACAAGTAGAAAGCCGTGGCGTAGGCGCCGACAGCCAAATACGCAGGTTGCCCAAACGAAATGAAGCCAACGCGACCGAGTAAAAAGTTGCAACCAATGGTGTAGATTGAAAAAACCAATACCTCATTCATGAAAGGCAAGGGCAGGACAAATTTGGCTAACCAAAGTGCGGTGAACGTGATCAAAATACCACGCCACCAATGAAGTGAATTCAACATGGCAATTCCTAGAGGTAATGTTCACACACGTCGGTGCGAATCTGATCATCTTTTAACTCGGCAACGAAGCGCCCTTCCTTCAAAGCGTAGACACGCTTGGAGATGGCGCAAACCAAGGGTAGGTTTTGCTCAACGATCAACACGGATGCGCTCTTGCTGAGTTCGGTGAACACATATTTCAAGTGCGTCACGATGCTAGGGGCCAAACCCTCCGTGGGCTCGTCGATGAGCAGCACTTTGGGTTGTCCCAAAATGGCACGGCCAATCATGAGCATTTGTCGCTCGCCGCCACTTAAGTGGCCCGCCTTGCGGTCCATCAAGATTTGCAATTTTGGGAAATAGGTGATGACGGGATCCCAGTTGTAGTCGCCACTGGCGTAGCTTCCGAGCTCGAGGTTTTCACGGACCGTTAAGTCTGAAAACACGCGTTTGTCTTGGGGCACATATTTCACGCCCAAGCGGGCAATCTCATAGGGTCGCAACCCTGTGAGGACTTGACCATGGCTTTTCACTTCACCACTGTCGGCTGGCAAAAAGCCAGAAATGCTTTTCAGCAGAGTCGACTTGCCAGCGCCGTTGCGTCCGACGCAAGCCACGATTTCATTGGGTGCCAGATGAAGTTGGATGTCAAATAACACACGCGCCTCTCCTCGAGAGACGTTCAAGTTACTGACGATGAGGTGATCTTGGGTGTCAAGCATTCGCGTCTTCCGTTGCTTCAATTTGCCAATAGCTACGCCTGACTTCAGGATGATTCAAGCATTCTTCGTAGCCGCCTTCGGCAATCACGCGACCATCGTGCATGACGACCAGCCGCTGCGCAAAATCTTGGATATGAGAAATTTTGTGTTCGACGATCAAAATCGTTTGCCGACCAATTTGGTTGCGCAAGACTTTGAGAACGCCTTTGATTTCCGATTCGGCCAGGCCTGCCAAGGGCTCGTCCAAGAGAAGTACTTCAGGGTCTGCCAAGATGGCCATGGCAATTTCAAGACGGCGTTTTTCACCCAAACTCAAACTGCGTACGAAACGCGACTGGATGTCTTGCAGGTCAAAGGTCTCAATGGCTTCCATGATTTTGGGTTCATGGTGCAAACTGGCAGTGCGAGTGGTGAGCAAACTCCACACCGTTGTTTTGCAGTGCGAACGGAAATAAGCCAATACCAAGTTGTCGCGCACGGTGAGCGTGTCAAACGTGGAGGTCAACTGAAAGGAGCGCGTTAAACCTTTGGCCACACGCTCTGCAGGACTCAATGAGGTGATGTTTTCACCCTTGTAGTGAATGGTGCCTTCACTGGGGGCATACATGCCGGTGAGTAAATTGAAAAAAGTGGTTTTGCCAGCCCCGTTGGAGCCAAGGATTGCCACGACCTCATGTTCGGCCATTTGGAAATCCACATGGTCGACAGCCACCAAGGCCCCAAAGCGTTTGGACACGCCTTGGGCTTGGAGCACTGGAGTTGCAGTGTGCTTTGGGTTCATTGTGGGGGGTCTATCAATAGCCCAATGACTTGAGGGAGGGCATGACTTGATCGCCACCGACAGCGTTGATCACAGTGAACAAATCCCACTCATTCTTTTGATCTTTGGCGCCTTTGCCTTTGACCAAGAATGCCGCGTATTTGTATTCAGCTGCATGGTCTTCACGCCAGCGAGCGGGTCCCTTGAGGGTGTTGAAGTTGCCGTTGTTGTTGCGCATTACCGCAGAGACTTTGACAGGGTCAAAGCTCTTGGCTTCTTCAAAGCCGCGGAACATTTCCATGTAAGCGATGTAAGCAATGGCTGCATAAGCATCAGGTGGGCGGCCATATTTGGCGCGATACAGGTCAGTGAACTCTTTGGCGGACTTGGCCACTTCTTTGTCTGCAAAGGTGGCTAGGTCGTAATAGAAGTAATGCATGGCATAGACGTTCTCCAAGGCTTCAGGCGGCAGACCTTTGGCTACCACGTTGGTGATGAACGCATTGAAAATGGTGGTTTCTTTGTTCAAGCCCATTTGCTGCACTTGCTTGAGCAATGCCACGGCATCGGCAGCAAATTGCGCAGCGATGAACACATCGGGTTTGGCAGCACGAACTTTTTGCAACACCGAGGTGAAGTCGGATGTGCCTAAAGAGACTTCGTCGTAGCCAACAATCTCAGCCCCATATTCTTTGGCGGCAGCGTAGACGCCGTCACGGATGTCCCAACCAAAACTGTCGGAGCGTGCCAAGAAAAAGATTTTTTTCTTGCCCAAGGTTTTGATAGCAGATTGACCGGCCATGTAGCCAACAGTCCAAGGGCTGTAGGCGGTGGCGTAAGTGGAGTCGGAGAGTTTGCCTTTTTGGAAGGCTTCTTTCGACATCACACAAACGGGAAAATATGGCAGTGGGTCTTTGCCCACCAAGGCATTGATCGCGTAGGCGAGGGGGGCAAAGGTTTGGCCACCCAAACCTTTGATGCCTTCATCGCGCATATAGCGGTAGCGTCGAACGCCCACGTCTTGCTTGGCTTCGTCATCGGCCACTTCGCCTTCAACCAAGACTTTGCCGCCTGGCATGTTCAAGCCACCTCGTTTGTTGATGGTGTCAATCGCCAGCAAGGCGCCTTCTTTTTGTGTCTCGGCCACAGCAGCGAAGGTGCCCGTGAGCGGCAGCAAGATGCCGACTTTGACTTTATCGGCCGCGTAGGCCTGACTCCCTAGAACGCTGCAAAGCGCCAAGGTGAGGGTTGAGAGAAGTTTTTTCATGGTGGATGTCTCCTTGTAGTGGCCAAATGAACTAACCGAAATTTACAGACTCAATGGGTTGCGTCGCCGCTTTCGACGACCACGTTTTCAACGATTCCACCCCCGTTGCGACGAAACGCTGCAGCTTCGGCGTATTCGGGGGAGTGAAAACAATTCACACCTGCTTCCAGGGTGGGAAATTCGATCACGACATAGCGCTTGAAGGTGTCAGGCCCCTCATTGACTTGGTATCGACCGCCTCGCGCGAGCACTTTGCCTCCGTGTTTTTGAATGATGGCGGGGACACGGTCGGTGTATTTTTTGTATTCGACCGGATCATGAATGATGCAGCGCGATAACCAGTAAGCAGCCATGTGATGTCCCTTAAGTGATCAGTTGACCTCAGTTAACTTTAACGCGCATCGCTCTTTACTTTTTGTAACCTTGGAGACAAAAAACGACGCCCTAGGGTTTTCACTCTGGGGCGTGAGGCGGCTCTCAGGGAATTAACACGCTCGATCCACTGGTGCGACCCGACTCGAGGTCGGCATGCGCTTTAGCCACATCGTCCAGCGCATAGCGCTGGTTGATGTTGATCGTTAGAACACCTTTGGCAAACATGTCAAACACGGCGGCCGCGGAGTGGCGCAGATCTTCTGTGGACGCGGTGTAGGTCACCAGTGTGGGGCGGGTGAAATACAAGGACCCCATTTTTTGCAAGGTGCTAGCTGCCACGGGTGGTGGTGCGCCGGTGGTGGTGCCAAAGGACACAAAGTAGCCGCGAGGTGCCAAGCTGTTGATCGACTGCTCGAATGAATTTTTACCCACCGAGTCGAAAACCACGGGCACGCCCACGCCACCCGTGATCTCTTTCACGCGGGCTGGAATGTCCTCTGTGAGACGGTCCAAACAATAGGCATAGCCGTTGGCCAGGGCGAGTTTGACTTTTTCTGGACCCGCAGCAACGCCAATCATGTGCGCACCTAAATGCCGACCCCATTGACCTGCCATCAAGCCTACGCCGCCTGCGGCCGCGTGCATCAACACGAACTGACCTTTTTGCACAGGGTAGCAGCGTTGCATCAAATACTCGACCGTCATGCCCTTGAGCAATGAGGCTGCGATTTGTTCATCTTGCATATGGGCTGGCGAATGCAGCAAACGCGCGGCAGGGTAGTTGCGATGTGTGGCACAGGCAGCCAACACGGGGCCACTGGCGTAGCAAACCCGGTCTCCCACCTTGAAGTCCGTCACGCCTGGGCCCACTCCCTCCACCACGCCTACCGCCTCTGTGCCCAAGCCAGTTGGCATGGGGGCGGGGTATTGACCTGAGCGTGCATAAATATCTTGGAAATTCAAACCAATCGCCGTGTGACGAATGCGCACTTCGCCTGCTGCTGGATCAGGTAGTTCAAGGTTTTCGATTTTTAAAACTTCGGGGCCACCTGCGCTGTATATGCGGACTGCTTTCATGGGAAATCTTTTCTCTTTAGTTGAAGGTAGAAACTTTGACCGGTGCGTCTTTGGCGACCATCACATCGTCAACAGTCTTGGTGTTGGCTCCGCCGTCCGTCCATTCAGGAACACGGCCCATGCGCACGGCCTCATGCCAAGCAAAGTTGAGTTCTACTTTGATGCCATTGATAGGTTCACGCATGAAGAGTTGATACAAATTGGAGTTGTGAGCCTTGCGCTCACTGAATTCCACCCCGTTTTTGGTCAAGCGTTCGACAAACTCTTCCATCCCATCGCAGTTGAGGCACAGGTGGTCAATACGACCCGAGCCTGGTGCGCCTGCGGCAGAGTAATCCATGCCAGCAATGTCGGATGGGGTTTTGAGGTAAGTGTCTTGGTGGGTGGAGTGACGCGCTTTGCCAATGTGAATCACATCTTGGTCACCGATATAGAGCCAGTAGACGGGAAAGCCGAATTCTGGGTGATAGCCATTTTTGAAGCCAAGGTTGTCACAAAACCAATCGCGCGTGCCATCGGGGTCGTGGGTCAGGATGAGTAAGTGCTCAAGAAAACGAAGTCCCATGATCTGCTCCTTGGTAGGGGGGTTACTTGTTGTGTTCTGCCGTGATCGGACGGGTTTCGCCAGAGTCAGTCAAGGTGCGTGTGGCGTGGACAGAGGCGTAAGTCCACAAAATTTTCATGGGCTCAGTGTCCGAACGGTTGCGAAAGCGGTGTGACACGTTGGGCGGAATAAAGGTGGTGTCATAGGGTTTGAGTTCATGCACTTCGCCATCGATGTCTAAAAACGCATGGCCTGTGAGCAGCATCACGCTTTCTTCACAGTTGTGGCTATGAAATGGAATCGCGGTGCTAGGCGCAAACTCGGTGATGCCATTGATGAAAGTACTTGCTCCCATGGAGGGCAAGACCAAAGGCGTGGTGCGAGCGCCGCCCCCACGGTCGTGGCTTTTAATTTGATCAGGTCGAAGAACAGCGTGTTTCATAATTTTCCTTTCAAGTGCGAGCGGGCCCGCGCCAAACAGTTTTGATATTGGTGAATTCGTGCAGTCCCAACATGCCTAATTCGCGGCCATAGCCTGAGGCCTTGGTGCCGCCAAATGGCAGACGCGGGTCAGAAGCCACCATGCCATTGATGAAGACGGCACCGGCTTGAATTTGGTGGGCTAAGCGATGGCCCAAATCAATATCTTGCGTCCACACTGCTGCCCCTAACCCAAACGGGCTGTCATTGGCGATGCGGATGGCTTCGTGCGCATTGGGGACACGCAAAATAGCAGCAGCGGGGCCAAAGGTTTCTTCACGCGCAACCGTCATGGCAGGTAAAACATGATCGAAAACCGTAGGCTCGTAGAAAGCACCCGAACCAGCAATAGGGTTTCCACCGATCAAGAGTCGCGCACCTTCCTTGACCGAAGCTTGCACTTGGGCGTGAAGTTCGTCACGCAAGTTCAAACGAGCCATGGAACCCTGCGTTGAGCTGGCAGCCAAGGGATCGCCCACGATCAGTTGGCGAGTGATGGCACAAAAGGCTTCTACAAACGCGTCTGCGACGGCGGCTTCGACAATGAAACGCTTGGCAGCAATGCAGCTTTGCCCCGTGTTTTGAAAGCGCGCTTTAACGGCCATGGTGGCCGCAGCTTGCACATCGGCATCTGCCAAAACAATGAAGGGGTCAGAGCCGCCTAATTCCAGGACTTGCTTCTTGAGCGCTTGAGCCGCAGTGCTGGCAATTTGTCGTCCAGCGGGTGTTGATCCAGTGAAGGTAACGGCCGAAATTCGTAGGTCATTGATCAGTGCGGGTACTTTGTCTGCCCCCACCAAGAGTGTGCTGAACAAACCGTTGGGCAGGCCCGCTTCTTTGAAAACATCCGCCAAGGCCAAGGCACATTGCGGCACATTGCTGGCGTGCTTGAGCACCAAGCCATTGCCGCTCACGAGTACCGGTGCAGCAGCGCGCATGACTTGCCAAAATGGGTAATTCCAGGGCATGACCGCCAAGATCAAGCCCAACGGGTCGTAAACCACACGGCTGTCCGTGGCACCACTGGCAATGACCAAGTCGTCTAAGTAGCTTGGCGCACTTTCGGCGTAGTACTCAAAGTTCCAGGCACATTTTTCGACCTCACCCATCGCCTCGGCCAAAGGCTTGCCCATCTCAAGCGTGATGAGGCGAGCCAGCGACTCTTTGTTGCGCCGCAATGTTTTGGCGACATTGAGCAAGAAAGGCAGACGCTCAGACAGCGACAAAGCCGCCCATTGTTTTTGCGCACGATCGGCTTGTGCCAAAGTGAGTTCAATGTGCGCATCATCGTGCGCGTTGAAGGTGGCGAGGGTTTCACCGGTTGCCGGGTTGAAGGAAGTAATCATGTGTTCAGTTTGATGTGTGAGTGAGCGGGGCAATGCCCAACTCGGTCGCTAAAGCATTGAGCTCAGTGATCAATGTGGGCGCGATGGGAATACCTGCGGTGGCGTAGCGTTCTCGTTTTTCGTGGCTTTGCTCGCCGGGTAACCAAATGCGTTCAACCCCTGGCAGACGCTCGCTGGTGCGAATGTCACGCACCAAGCGATCCACCTCGTGTTTGAAGTGTTCAGGGTCGCCAAATGCGGCTAAGTCGATCACCAAAATGGCTTGACCGGTGTTGGTCACGCTCACGTGGTCGGCGTTGAAGTCAATCACATCGCGCCCCATGGCGGCACCACCCAAGGTGCCAGCCAGCAAGCCCACGATCAGCGCCAAGCCATAGCCTTTGTGTTCGCCAATGGGTAACAAAAAGCCCTCATTGGCTTTGTTGGGGTCCAGCAAGGGTTGACCTTGGCGGTCAATCATCCAGCCAGGCGGCATCATTTCGCCGCGTTTGGCTTTGGCTTTGACTTTGCCATAGGCCGCCACCGTGGTGGCCATGTCAAGCACAACGGGTGGCTCTTGCGAGGTGGGGATGCCCGCTGAAATGGGATTGGTTGACAGCAACATGTCCATGCCACCCCAGGGTGGCAAATGATTGGCGTTGCCGACAGCAAAGTACAACCCAAGCATGTTGTGCTGGAGAGGAAGGCGTGAGTAAAGCGAGGCAGGCCCAGCATGGTTGCTAAAGCGCGTGCTGACCCAAGCCACACCTGATTCGCTGGCTTTTTCAATCGCCAAATCTACCGCATGTGACACCACCAGATGGCCCATGCCGTTGTCGCCATCGACAACGGCCATGGCGGCTCTCTCGTGAACGACGCGAATCTTGGGGTGTTTGTTGATGCCACCCGCTTTGATGCGTTTGATGTATTGGGGCAGCCGAATAATGCCGTGGCCATCAGAGCCTTGCAAGTCAGCCTCCGCCATGAGTTGCGACACTTTGTGGGCATCCTCTTGGGGAAGCCCTTGGCTGGTGAGCGCATTTTGAATGAACTGTTGGAGTTCAGAGAAGGCGTAAGTGGTAGGAGTAGTCATCGAGTTAAAGCACTTGTTTAGTCAGCGCGAATCCCTTTTTCTTGAATCAGTTTTCGGTACAACTCATATTGGGTTCGGGTTGCCGCACCAAAGTCACCTGGGGTTGTACCGCGGGGCGTGACACCTATGGCTTGAAGTTTTTCACGCGTGGCGGGGTCGTTGAGTGCTTTACGAACTTCGTCGTTGAGCTTGTCAATGATGGGCTTAGGTGTCCCCGCAGGTGCCACCATGGCAAACCATGAGTTGAAGGTGAAGTCTTTCATGCCTGCTTCGCTGAAGGTTGGGACAGCAGGATATTGCGGGAGTCGCGCTTGTGTCGACACGGCAAGTAATCGCAGTTTGCCCGCTTGCAGCAGCGCGGTGACCGTGCCTAGACCTTGCATGGCTGCATCGACTTCACCCGCGGCAACGGCAACGGCCGCCGGTGTGGCGCCCTTGTAGGGCACGTGGCTGATGTCTAAGTTGGCTCGATTCATGAGTAAGGCCATGCCGATGTGTTGTGGGCTGCCATTGCCGCCAGAGCTGTAGTTGAGTTTGCCAGGGTTGGCTTTTGCCGCATTGATAAAGTCGGACAAGGTCTTGTAAGGGCCATCGGCTTTGACAACAATGCCCCACTCAACGGTTCCCACCAGAGAAATGGGCTCGAAATCAGTCAGTGCATTCCAGGGCATTTTGGCCATCATGTGCGGCACCATGGTCAAAATGCTGTCGTTGTAGCCGCCGATGGTGTAGCCGTCAGGTGCGGCACGCGCCACCCGCTCGGCGCCAATCAGGCCGGAGGAACCCGCGATGTTCTCAATGACAAACGCTTGACCCATGTTCTCCCCCATCTTCACCGTCAACACGCGCGCTGCATTGTCAACAGCACTGCCTGCAGCCAAAGGAATGATCATCTTGACGGGTTTTTGCGGATACGCGGTTTGGGCAGAACAGATAGCCGAGATGCACAACATGGCCGTGACCAGAATATGGCGAGCAGGTCGAGCGGGAATTGGTTTTTTCAGTGTCATGGGGCTAGTCATTTGAAGGTGCTGTCTATGCGTGTATGCGATGGAAAAGCGTCTCAGCTTAAAAGGACATCAGGGTGCTGTCCAATGCTAGATTTTTACTCTGCCATATCATTGTGTGATTGATCAAACGGGTAATATGCATGAATTTACGTACCTTGCGCTACTTCATTGCCATCGCGGATGCTGGCAGTTTGACAGCGGCGGCGGCGGCCATTCCGATTGCGCAACCTGCTTTGACACGTCAAATGCGTGAGCTTGAATCGGAAATGGGTGTGCCATTGCTTCAGCGGATGCCGCGAGGTGTCCGTTTGACGCAGGCGGGCGTCACTTTTTATGAGTCGGCGCAACGCATCCTGGCTGAGTCAAACCGATTGCGACAGCGCTTGTCGCATGAACAAAAACCAGGGCAATCGAAAGTGACATTGGGGGCCTCGCCCACATTGGCGCGCGTCTTACTGCCAGGATTGTTGGAGAACTGTTTCAACACCTTGGAGAGCATCGAGTTGAGTGCGCGAGAAGCGTTCACCCCCGCGTTGATGGATTGGCTTGAAAAAGGTGTGATCGACATGGCCATCGTGACCAACCCTGGGACGGGACGCGCACTTTCATTGCAACCTTTGCTGGGTGAGCCTTTTGCCTTGGTGTCGCATGTGACGATGAGGGTGGGTCCGGTGGTGTCCGTCAATCAATTGACACGAATTCCGTTGCTCATGACCAGTTTGCACCGGGGCATCATTGATCGCCAAATGTTGGCGTTGGGTAAGCAGTTGAATGTCCAAGCAGAAATTGATTCGGTTGATTCAATTCGTGAGTTGCTTATGCGCGGACGATGGGCGACGATCATGCCCGTGTCTGTTTTTAAGGACATTGATTTGCATCCTGAAATTATCTTGTCCGAAATTTCAGGGGTTCAACTCAATCGCTTATTGGTCTTGGCCACGCGTTTGGATCCACGCCCCAACCTTGCCTTGACCTTGGTGCAAGAACTGGTGGAGGCTGAATTTTCACGTTTGATGCGCCAGGGTGTATTTAGTTTTGGTTCCGGTCTAGAACATGCTACGGATTAGGCATGAAATTCATGACCGCGTCGTTGAATGCCTGAGCTTGTTCAATGTTTGACAGATGCGCAGCATCTTGGAGAACCACAAACTGTGAATTAGGCCAATGAGAGTGGATGGCCTCTGACATAGCCGGCGGCGTGGCTTGATCTTGGGCACCCACGATGACCAAGCCAGGATGGGCCAGTTGTTTGAGCCCATCGTGCGTGTCAATCATCGAAATTGCAGCGCAGCAACCCGCATAGCCATCGACAGATGTGGATTCAATCATCTGTGCAATGCGCGCCATCTCATCTGGATTGCGTTCACGGTAAGGGTCTGTGAACCATCGTGACAAAGTGGGTTGCACCAATGCAGCCAAGCCCTGTGTCCGCGCTAAGTTTGCACGATCACCCCACATGGTTGCCGCATTAGGGGCACCCTTACCCGTGCTGTCGGCAATGACCACATGATCCAAAATATTTGGGTGTCTGATCGCGAGCACTTGACCAATCATGCCGCCCAAAGACAGACCGATCCAATGCGTGCGCGTGGCCCCCAAATGCTGGAGCAAGCCATGCACGTCATCCGCCAATTGCTCAAGCGTGTAAGGACCTTCTGTGCCTGGCGTTTGGCCATGGCCTCGAATGTCATAGCGCAACACTGTGAAATGTTGGCTCAGTAAGTCGAGTTGTGGGTCCCACATGCCTAGATTGGCGGCCAATGAATGCGACAGAGTTAACCATGGGCCGCTCCCTGTGACTTCGTAGTGCATGACTACGCCGTTAATAGTTGCTTTCATTAAATTGTCCTAGTGGTCTTGTGGGTCATCAAACGCATGCAGCTGAGTCATTCACCATCACTTGATTTTGAACAACTTCATCGCGTTGCCACCTTCAATCAGTCGACGGTCTGCGGCGCTGAGTCGATTAACCCCAGCAATCAAACCGCGAGGATCGTCTTCCCCCATGTCATAGGGGTAGTCTGTGCCGAGCATCACGTGTTCTGCGCCATAACGGTCGATCAATTGTTTCAGCATACGGGGGTCAAAGGTGATCGAGTCAAAGTAAAACTTCTCTAAATAACTGGATGGTTTTTTCTTGATGACTGTGCGCGTGTCTGGACGTGCCCGCCATGCGTGGTCCATTCGTGCCCAGTAGTGCGCTAAGAAACCGCCACCATGTGCGGCTAAGAATTTTATTTTTGGATAGCGTGCGACAACACCGTCAAAAATCAAGTGGCTGATTGCCACGGTGGTGTCTAGAGGATTGCCAATGACGTTGTTGAAGTAGTGATTGCGCAGTCGTTCACCTTGCGTGTAGCCCAAGGGGTGCATGAACACCACAATGCCTAACTCATTGGCTTTGGCGAAAAATTTCTCTAATCCGAGACTGGGGTCAGTCAGATTCAAGCCATTGACGTTGGTGTTGATTTCAACACCACGCAGCCCCAATTTTTTCACGCAATATTCCAACTCTTGCACGGCCAATTCAGCATTCTGCAGTGGTACAGAACCCATGCCTACAAAACGGTCAGGATGTTGGGCAACCACATTAGCGATGCCTTCGTTGACCTCACGGGCGAGTTCCGCACCATAGCCTGCCTCGGTGAAATAGAAGTAGTGATAAGGCGCTGGCGCAACCACTTGAATGTCTACACCCATGCGGTCCATGTCTTTCAAGCGAACGTCTATGCCCATCAACTTGGGCGCACGGTCTTTCATTTGTTTGACGTTGGTTTGATTGGTCAGTTCGTTTGCAAAGATGACCGTGGGGTCATATTGCGCAGCATTCAAATGCGCTGTTTTTTGATTCACAACAGGATTCAAATAATGGCAATGCACGTCCACAATTTTGAGTTTGCCTTTGGCGTTGCGAACAGTTTTTTGCGCGGCGGGTTTGGCGGCGACTTGAGTCCGGCTTTTGGTGGGCGCTTTGGTCGCAGCTTGACTGGTTGCCGCACTTGTACGCGACAGGCGCTCGGCTGCTTGGTGGTGATGTGTTGGGTCGACGCAAGCGGGTGAACAAGTGAAGAACATAAAAACCCCTGTTTAAAAAACGTTTATAAATTTTTGGCAGTTAAACATTCACTCACGCCAACGCCCGCAAAAGGGGCGCACTGCGAGCATCACCGCCGATGGCGGCATTCACACGCGGCATGACTTCCGTGGCAAACAGCTCCATCGAGCGTTTGCCTAAGGCGGGGTCCATCCAGTCATGGCAGGCATAGACCAAGTTACCAAAGTCACCCACGTGCTGACGGAATGCCAGAATTTGATCGACCACTGAATTGACGGTGCCAGCCAGCACCAAGCGGTTGGTCACATAGTCTGGCGTGAGTTCGCTGTCGGGCATATTTTGATCAGTTTTGAATAAGTTGCTGCGACCACCACCCGTGACCAATTTGCGAACCAATTGCTTGAAATAAAAATGATAAGGACCGCCTTCTTGCAGTGCATAACGCTTCGCTGTCGCTTCATCGTCCGCTACAAAAATGCTTTTTGCTACGCGCCACTCTGAAGGATGGGCGACGGCGCCCACTGCCTCGCGGCCTTCGACATATTTGGGCCAATGTGTTTTGACCCACTCAGGCATCAAGAAGTTTGCCGAGATAGGTCCCCATCCGCGTTTGGCCATTTCTGTGACGCCTTGCGAGAAAGGGGCCACTGCTGTGCCCACGATCGGTGGGTAAGGCTTTTGGTAAGGCTTCATGATGAAGCCCTGACCAATGTCGGGGATCATGGTTTTTCCCACGGAGATGTTCCAGAACTGGCCTTCAATGTCGTAGGGTGGTTCGGAGTCCCAAATCTTCAAGACCATGTTGATGGCCTCTACAAACATCGCGTTGCGATCTTTGCCAAGGTTGCCAAACACTTCCACATCCGACATCAAGCCACCCGGACTGATGCCCATGATGAAACGACCTTTGAGCAGGTGATCCAACATGGCGGCTTGGGCTGCGACGGCTGCAGGATGCGAGTTTGGCAAGTTGATGGTGCCGGTGCCCAACTTGATATTTTTTGTTTCTGAAGCAAGGGATGCCAGAAACATCATGCTGGAAGTGACTGTTTCAGCGGCATCCGTCACGTGCTCGCCCACGTAGGCTTCGCTAAAGCCCAAGCGGTCAGCCAAGAGAACGGCTTCTCGGTCTTCTTGCAAAGACTCTGTCACGTTACGCCCAGGTGGATGCAAGGGCATCATGAAAGTGCTGTATTTCATCGTCATACGATTCCTTTGAACTAATTATTGCGATCTGTTAAGCGGGGTGCATTTCAACGCTTGCACTTTGTGCGTAGCGACCTTGCACGTAGAGCAAGGTCGCTTGGTCTTGGTGCCGGTAAGCTTCGACTTCCCCCAAATACAAAATGTGATCCCCCACATCCAAGCGTTGGACGGTGCGGCACTCAAATATGGCAGCACAACCCTCGAGTACGGGCAGGCCTTCGATACCGAGGGCGTAGTCGACCCCATTAAATTTGTCGGGCACAGGGCTAGAAAAGCGTTTGGAGTGCTCTATTTGCGACAGGGCTAAGACGTTAATCACAAAGCGGCCGCACTCGTCAAAGGCCGATAGATTAGGGGATGTTTTTTGCAAGCTCCACAGCACGATAGCAGGCTCTAGCGAGACCGAGCTAAAGGAGTTGGCTGTCACGCCCACCAAGCGATGATCCGATGCTTTTGTGGTGACGACTGTGACGCCGGTTCCAAAGCAACCCAGGGCTTTTCGGAGATCTAAGCGATCAAAAATATGTTTGGTGTTCATGTGATCACTTTATTGTGATCGCTTGATCTAGAGCAATCAGTGTTTTCCCTTGGATGAGCTGCGCGCGCGACTCTGGGTAACTGTCGTTTTCCCCAGTAACCCTGGCATCACAACGCGCGCACCGGCCATGAAATGCTCAATGGTCATGCGAATCAGGTCTTCGAGGTTGTCTTCAATGGGCACGTCAAAAATCCATTGTCGTTGACCGAAATAAAAAACTCGCGCGTTAATGCTCCACACCAATTCAATTTCATTGCTTTTGAGAGGAACTTCTTCAAGCGTCGGTAGCCCAAATTCGTGGCGAAGCTCGATGGCAATTGGAATCAAAATTCGTTCCCGCAAAATGTCGAGGTACTTTCGATTGATATCTTCACCGCGCAGTCCGGAAAACATAAATATTCTGACCCAGTCTCGGGTGAGCGCAGCCTTTGCATATTCAATGTAATGCCGCGTTAGGCGCTCCTGAAGCGGAATACTTCGGTCGCGCACAACGCTCTCCCAAAATGGGTTCCACCTGCCAATATAGACCTCTTCGTAGACCCGGTTAATGAGCGCTTCTTTGCTTGGGAAATATTTGTACAGCAGTGATTGCGTGACACCCAAGCGCTTCGCGAGTTCGCGGGTATCGCCGCCAAAACCCACCTCTGCAAAAAAACGAACTGCTTCTTGAGCAATGTGTTTTTCACGCTCAGCGCCGCTGAGCCTGACGACTGCGGGGGTGGATGATTTTTGTGTGGTTGCTTTTTTCGTCGCCATTCAATTTATAGATCAGGAGGAGCTACTTGAACCAAGCCTCGTGTTTGAACGGAGGTCATGATGGCTTCGAGGGCGGCCACGTTGGCTAACATTTCTTGTATCGTCACGGGGTAAGCCGCAACTTGGCGAATGGCTTTTGCAAACGCTTCTAAATTAGCCAACACAGTCGGGTGGGGGGATGCAAATCGGGTCTGAGGTTCTTGGCCGCGAAGCACGGTTGTGATGTCCCAACCGGTTGGATTTTCGGGGTGTGTGCGATCGCGAATTTCAATCCAGCCTTTGGAGCCGTAAACCGCAAAGCGTCCTTCAAATGGCGTGGCCAATACCGCGCTGATCATGGCATTGGCACCATTTGGAAAGCCCATCATGATGCCTAGCGTATCGCCATTTTCAAAGTCTGAGCCTAGCGTGGCTAAGCGAGCCCACAGCGACTCGCAAGGACCGAGAACGGCAATGCTCAAATCAACCAGGTGGATACCCGTAGCGGTCAAAGGGCCGACAGGGGCGAATTGGTTGGAGAGTCGCCAGTTGTCTTTGGGTAGGGCAAAAAACTTGTCTTGGCTGAAGTTGGCTTCAATTTGTAAGACCTCTCCTAAAGTGCCGTCTGCAATGAGTTGGCGCATCGCGATGATTTCGGGCTCAAAGCGTCGTTCATGGCCAATGCCCAACACCAAGCCATGCGTTTGGCACTGGGCGACAGCACGTCGTGCATCTGCCAGCGTGAGACACAAGGGTTTTTCGCAAAATATGTGGAGTCCAGCTTGGGCCGCAGCCATCATTTGTTCGGCATGTTGCTGGTGAGGGGTGCACAAAATAACGGCCTCTAGGCCAGCTTGCGCCATCAGTTGTTCAGGTGATTCGCAAATCGCAGCCCCAGCCAGAACTGCATCAGTTGCCATGTCTGACCTGACATGGGCGTCGACCTCTGCAACTGCAGACAATTCAAGCCAGGAAGATTGAGCGACTTGGCGAGCGATGGTCTTACCCCACCATCCATAACCCACGAGTCCGACTTTGACGGGGCGTTGGTCTTTTGTTGCGTTGGTCTGGACTGTCACAGTCGTGTCTCCCTGAAGTTTTACTTATCTTTAAACTAGTTTAGCGTAATACAACATATGGAGATCAAATGAGCACCAAGAAATTAGTCAAGCCCGCCAAGTCCAAGACGCCCGTGACGGTGAAGAAAACTTTTCAACGCATTGGTTTTCTAGGGCTCGGCATCATGGGGTCGGCCATGGCCGGCAACTTGATGAAGGCAGGTTTTGAAGTGCATGGTTTTGATCCCACAGCCAAAGCGCGGCAACGCTTCAAGACCTCAGGTGGACATGTCAGCAAAGATGCGGCTGACTTGGTGCAATCGGTGGATGTGGTCATCACATCCTTACCCAGCGCTACCGCACTCATGGAAACTGCCAATGTCTTAGCGCATGCTGGTTACAAAGGATTGTTGGTGATTGAAACCAGCACCTTGGATATCAAAGACAAAGATGCAGCCCGTGATGTGATGGCAAAAAAAGGCGTGACTTTGCTCGACTGTCCCTTGTCGGGCACTGGCGCGCAGGCTGCACGCAAAGACTTGACGGTGTATGCCAGCGGACCCGCTTCAGACATTCGACAATTAGCCCCCGTGTTTGAGGGCTTCTCTAAGGCGCACTTTGACTTGGGGGCCTTTGGCAATGGCATGAAGATGAAGTTGATGGCCAATTTGTTGGTGGCTATTCACAATGTATCCACGGCCGAAGCACTGCTGCTGGGGCAACGATGGGGCATCAAGCCGAGCACGGCAGTCAAAGTGTTGAGCGATGGCGCTGGAGGCTCGCGCATGTTGCAGGTGCGCGGCCCGATGATGGAAAACGAAGGGTGGAAAGAAGCCACGATGAAAATTTCGGTGTGGCAAAAAGACATGAAGTTGATTGCGCAAGCCTTGGCTGACGCGCAAGTGCCAGCGCCGTTGTTCGCAGCAACCATCCCGCTTTACAACGCCGCCATGGGCATGGGGCATGAAAGCAATGACACGGCAGCTGTGTTTGATGTGCTGGAAAAAATGTCGTCAACTCCCCAAAAAGTGGCGACAAAGAAAACCGTCTTGCGCAAAAAGTAAAACAATGACCTTGTCTTTGAATCATTTTTCAGTTCGTACGCTTGACCTCGCTGCGACCAAAGATTTTTATGTCTCGGTGCTGGGCTTACAAGTGGGACCAAGGCCTGATTTTCCATTTCCAGGTTACTGGCTTTATCAAGGGCCGTTGACTGACTATACAAATGCAGCGGTTCACATTATTGGGATTGATGCCAATGACAGCGCTGGCTTGTCGAACTACTTGGGCGATCGTGATGCGCAGCAATTGCAGGGCAGTGGCGCATTGGATCATGTGGCGTTTTTTGCGACGGGCTTGGCGGACATGCTGGCCCGTTTGCAATTAATGGCTATTGAGCCTCGGCGGCGTGACGTGCCAGGTTTGGGTTTGCATCAGGTTTTTCTAGAGGATCCAAACGGCATCGTCGTGGAGCTGAATTACCCATTTGCTGAAAAGCAAGCGTTGACAGCTTGAGTTGTTTTAGATGGCACGCATCTTGGTCATTGGAGGCTCCTTGGGAGGTTTGTTCGTTGCGAACATGCTGCACCGAGATGGTCACGATGTTCAGGTTTTAGAAAAAGTCAAAGGCTCTATGAATGGGCGAGGGGCTGGGATTGTTTCTCACGATGTACTGGTTCAATCGCTCGAACGTGCCGGACTAGACGTACAAGCCTCATTAGGCGTTGAAGTGCCAGGGCGTGTGTTGTTAGATCAATCAGGCAAAAGCATGATTGCATTCGACATGCCCCAGGTGCTGACCTCATGGAGTCGTTTATATAAAATTTTGAGAAGCGCTTTCCCCGCTGATTGTTACCACCAAGGTGTGACGGTAACGCGTGTTGAGGAACGAGACTCTAGCGTGCACGTTCTTTCTACCAGCGATGACAAAGAAACCACTTGGCAAGCGGATGTGTTGATCGCAAGTGACGGCATTCGTTCCAACGTCAGGCAGCAGTTCTTTCCTCAAGTTCAACCGCAGTATGCGGGCTATATTGCGTGGCGTGGCGTCTGTGATGAGTCTTTGTTATCGAAGCATACCCAAACCACCTTGTTTGATTACTTTGGGTTCTGCGTGCCGCCCGATGAACAAATCATTGGCTACCCAGTGGCAGGATCGGACAACGACACAACCCGCGGACATCGTGCCTACAACTTCGTCTGGTATCGCCCAGCGGCGCCTGGCGAAGAACTGCAAGTCTTGCTCACAGATGCTGATGGGGTGCACTATCCATTAGGCATCCCCCCCACAAGGTAGATTGGCGGCAATTGGCCAAAGTGCGTGAAGATGCTCGGCGTTTGTTGGCACCGCAGTTTGCAGAAATTCTTGAAAAAACACCCCAACCTTTTCTCCAGCCTATTTTCGATGTGGCTTCAGACGTGGTGACTGTTGGACGCGTGGCATTGATGGGTGACGCGTCTTTTGTGGCGCGCCCGCATATTGGCATGGGCGTTGCAAAAGCGTCACAAGACGCAGTGGCACTTGCCAATGCCATTCGTGCCCACGGCGCCAACGCAACTGCACTCGCAGCGTATGCCAAACTCCGCTTGCCTGCTGGACAATCAGCCGTTCAGCGTGCGCGTTGGTTGGGTAGCTATGTCAAGTCGCCGGATGGACAAACCAAACCAATGGACCAGCGTCAACATCAAGCCATTCATGAAACGGCCATTGACTTGGACCGTTACGGACTTCAATCAGCATTTAAAGAAAACTCACCATGACTCAAGATCGCTTACCCCTCATACCCCAAGCACAGTGGAATCCAGCGCAGCAAGTGTGCGCAGATGAAATCATCCGCGGCCCGCGTGGTGGTTTGATCGAGCCTTTTATTCCTTTGCTTCGCAGTCCCGAGTTGTGCACCCATGCCCAACGCATGGGTGAATATCTGCGCTACCGCAGCGCCATTGGCATGCGCCTGTCAGAGCTTGCCATTTTGGTCACCGCGCGCCACTGGTCACAAGAGGTGGAGTGGGCCATTCATGCGCCGATTGCCATTCGTGAAGGCATCAACGAATCAGTGGTGCAGGCTATCGGGCTCAATCAAAAGCCACAATTTACCCAAGCTGATGAGCAGCTGGTGTTTGACTTCTCGGTGCAGTCACTGGTGGACAAAAGAATCAACGATGCCACATGGGCACAGGCCATTGCGCTTTTGGGGGAGCACGGTGCCGTCGATTTGTTGGGCATTGTGGGTTACTACACCCTACTCTCCGTACTGATGAACGGGGCATGCACCCCAGCACCCGCTGGTGCCAAGATGCCACTGCCCCCGCTCTAGTCTTGGTTTAGCGCACGTGAACTTTGAGGGTGGCAAGTCCGGAGACTGAGCCCTCCATCACATCACCTGACTTGACGGCATTCACGCCTTCAGGCGTGCCTGTGAATATCAAATCACCGGGTGCGAGTTGCCAGGCGGCAGACAGGTGTTCGATGGTTTCGCTGATATTCCAAATCAACTTTTCAATGCTGCTCTTTTGGCGCACATCGCCATTGACAGTGAGTTGGATCTGCGCATGTTCAATTTGTCCAGCATGAGCTTTGGGTGTGATGGGACCCATCGGTGCACTGAAGTCAAAGGCTTTGCCAATGCACCAAGGGCGACCTTGTTTCTTCATGTCGTTTTGCAAATCGCGGCGCGTCATGTCTAAGCCCACGGCATAGCCGTAGACATGCGACATAGCATCTGCAGCCTTGATGTTCTTGCCGGCTTTACCAATGGCCACCACCAGTTCAATCTCGTGGTGCAAGTTGGCCGTCAATGAGGGGTAAGGCATGTCACCAGTTGTGCCCTCTGGCACCACCACCAGCGCATCTGCGGGCTTCATGAAAAAGAAGGGGGGTTCACGCCCTGTGAAGCCCATCTCTTTGGCGTGGTCTTCGTAGTTGCGGCCAACGCAATAAATGCGATGGATAGGCATCTGCGCTGTTTCGTCCAAAATTGGCACGCTGACCGTTGGGCTGGCTGGAAAAATATATGTCATAGGACCTCCTTGTTGTTATTCAGTCAAAAAGCCTGCCGCATGAACGCCAGCAGCACAAATAATTTCGTCTTCATCACCTGTGCCACCGCTCGCGCCAACTGCACCCAGAATTTGGCCGTGACTGTCTTTGATCAATACTGCGCCAGGTTGGGGTAAAAATTTACCCTCTGCGGTGGCGGCCAAAGTGATGAAGAAGTTGGGATTGTCTTTGGCGCGTTCCGCCAAAACTCGGCTGGAGGCGCCAAAGCCCACAGCGCCCCATGCCTTGCCGCGTGCAATATCAAATCTGAACATGCTGGCGCCGTCTTCACGGCCAAATGCGACCAATTGTCCTGAGGCGTCAAGCACCGCAACGCCCATGGGCTTGTAGTTGGCGGCGCGCGCTGCTTTGCAGGCCTCTTGGATGATGTGATTGGCTTGGTTGAGTGAAAGATGCGTCAAGATGTTCTCCAAAAAATTGATTGATTACGTCGAGGTTTGATTCAAACCTTGAATCCTAATGGGTCTAAAGCGGTGGATGCGTTATGGCTGCTCATTTTTTGTGATGGCCCCCACGGCTTGGAACAATTGACGAATCACATCGGCGTCCATATGGCGAACAATGAATACCAGCCTAGAGTCTTGATCGTCACTCGGCCATCTGTCCATTTTGACTGGGGTATGAAAAATGTGTTGCACGCCTTGCACCACCACGGGCTCACCTTGCACATTCACAATGCCCTTCATGCGAAGCAAGTCTGGCCCACGCAAGGTCGTTAGTAATTCAAGTGCTGCTGTGAAAGAGGCCCATTCAAAGGGCTGCGTGAATCGCAATGACAAGGTGCGGACAGCGGGGTCATGTGAGGGAGATCGCTGTCCCAAATAACGTCCACCTTCCTTGGGTGCCTGTTTGGCATCAAGGGCTTCCCCTAAAAATCGCAAGGTGTTGTCACTGGCGCGAGAGCTGTCTAGCCCTAGGTTGATCAGTTCGGAGGGTGCGACTTCGCCTAGATGGATGAACGAGAGGGGGGCCTGAGCATTTAAATCACGAATCAATTCAGTCAGAACCTCGATGCCCTCTGACCCCACCAAATCGGATTTGGTGATGAAGATTTTGTCTGCAATGGCGATTTGTTTGACAGCTTCAGTTTGTTGCTGGATCTGTCCAGCGCCATGCACCCCATCGACCAAGGTAATCAGTCCATCCAAACGGTAGTGGGCCGCCAGCAAGGTGTCACTGGCCAGCGTTTGCACCACGGGGGCAGGGTCTGCCAAGCCGGTGGTTTCTACAATCACGCGGTCAAAATCAAACACCTCTCCGACGCGACGTTGGGCAAACAAATCGCGCAAAGTCTCTTGCAAATCGGTACGCACAGAACAACAAATGCAGCCATTTGCCAACAGTGTGATGTTTTCTGACGACATCGTGACCAAGTCATGGTCAATCCCTATTTCGCCCACTTCATTGATGACCACGGCAACACGACGCATCTCAGGATGCCGCAGCAGTTGAGAGATGAGGGTGGTTTTGCCGCTACCCAGAAACCCAGTGACCAAAGTCACTGGGATTTTTCCAGCCAACGAGTCGCGCGACCAAGTCACAGGGCTGGTGTTCAAATGTTCATTTCAAGAATGTACAAACCACCCGTGAAGCGGTCCACGGTGTAAACGATGCGCCTGTCATCGACGTACACATCATTGAGTTGGATCGCCCCTGCAGGTGACAGCTTGGGCGCGCCCGGCACAAAGTAAGCAATTTCTTGCACTTGGTAAGGGTTGCTGGTGTCGTAGACACGGACACCGGCGTTGAAAAAAGAGCCAACAATGATGGTGTCCGAGCGAAATGACGTGGGACCAGGTAAGTTTTCATGCAAGTTATGCGCGCCAAATCGCCCACCGCGTTTGGCGAACGCGTCATAAGAAGGCGCGGGAAATGTGCCAATTGGCACAGGATTGCCCTCGTTGCGAGCGTCCACCACCCACACCAGTTTGGGCCAATCGGCGCCGTTGTCTTGCACGCATTCGTCACTCACAATCCACAGCCCTCGATCGAACAGCGGCAACACCGTGTGCGTGAAGCCGTTGAAGGGGGGTGAATGGTTCCATTGGGACACGACTTTGATATTGCTCATGTCTGAGATGTCAAGCACCACAGCCCCACCATCGATGTAGCCTACAAACGCGCGGTCTGGTCGCTCAGGAAACACGTTGGTGTTGTGCGTGCGAAAGCCTGTGTCGAATTGTTTGGGCAGACGCGGTGGAGGGGGCGCCTCATCGCCTTCGCGTGTGCCCGGATACCACCAACGGCCTACTTCAACCGGTTTGGTGGGGTCAGAGATGTCAAGGATGCGGTAGAACTGATCATCCAATGGGTTGCGTGGCTGAAAGTCTGACGCACCCGAAGACATGTGCACATATTTGCCGTCCACAAACCACACCGCATGTACGCCACGTGAATGTGGGCCAGAGCAGTCGAAATGTGACAGCAAGCGCGGCGTTTCGGGTTGGCTCACATCAAAAATATCCACTCCCGCAGGTTTGATGCCGACAGTGCTGGCTTGATAGGCCACCACCATGATGTCGCCCACCACGTCCAACGAGTTGGATCGCAGTTTCATGTGTGGCAGTTCGGTTTGCACAATGAGCTTGGGATTGGAGGGGTCAGTGACATCGACACCCGAAAAATTTTTCGGGGCAGACTCATGCGCCAGCCACAGGATGCGACGACCGTCGGAAGTCATTTGCATCGACATGCCTTCGCCCAACCCTCCAAAGCCTGCCAGCTCATGGTGGGCTAGCAATTTCATGTTGTGTGACAAGGTTTGGTCAGCACGCGAAGCAGGGTTGGGCGCTTGAAGCATGGGTAAATACTCATCAAAAATTATTTGGAATCTGTAATATAGCAACTTGGAGATCAAATGATCTAACAACATTCCCTAACTATGAAACCAAGGAGACACCTGATGAGTTTTAAATTGTCATTGCGTTGGAAGAAAAGTATTTACGTGGGCCTTGCGGTGGTGGTGAGTGGTTTGTGTTCACCCTCCTTCGCTCAAAACTTCCCCAATAAACCTGTCAAGCTGGTAGTGACTTATCCCGCAGGTGGAAGCTCAGATTTGATGGCCCGCATCATGGGACAAAAGCTGAGTGAGCACTGGGGTCAACCCGTGATCATTGAAAGCAAACCCGGTGCTGCTGGGTCAATCGGTATGGAGTTCACCGCGCGTCAACCGGCAGACGGCTACACCTTTGTGGTCGGCAACTTGGGTCCAGCTTCAGTGAACCCGCTGATCACCAAAGTGCCTTACAACATGGAGAAAGACTTCATCCCTGTTGCGCTGACCGCCACAGGGCCCAACATCTTGGCCGTTCCAACCGCCTCGCCTTTCAAAACCTTGAACGATCTGTTGACCGCAGCGCGTAACAAGCCAGACAGTTTGAATTTTGGTACCAGTGGTCCTGGCAGCATGGCGCATTTGGGCGGTGAGTTGATCATGCGCCAAGCCAACATCAAGATGACAGGCGTGCCCTATAAAGGTGGCGGTTTGGCTGTCAACGATTTGTTGGCGGGTCAAATTGACATGATGGTGTCCGACGCCTTGCCCGTGAGTCAGCACATCAAAACTGGGCGTTTACGCGCATTGGCCATCACCAGCGCCAAACGCTCTCCCATGATGCCTGACATCCCCACGTTTGCAGAGGCTGGTTTGCCAGGTTTGGTTGCCGTCAATTGGTGGGGCGTGTTCTTGCCAGCTGGCACGCCCAAGCCTGTTGTCGATGCCTACCACAGCGCGTTGGTCAAAATCATGGCCAACCCTGACCTCAAGGAGCGATTTGCGGGATTGGGCGTAGAAGCCTTAGCCACATCACAAGATGAATTCAAAGCATTCTTGGCTTCCGAGACTGCCAAGTATTCCAAACTCATAGCAGACAACAACATCAAAGCTGAGTGATCGCCCTCACGCCTAGCGAGCGTGCTCA
>JAVLFR010000141.1:0-6318 GCA_046052785.1 Limnohabitans sp.
CTTTTAACCACTTCTGCAGTGCTGTATCCGTCGTTGTAGGTCGCCACCACCTGCACGCGCTTGCCCACTTGGGCCTCGGCCAAGGTCAAGCTGCTGCCAGTGGCGCCATCGATGTTGCTCCACGAGGTGCCGTCCGTTGAGACTTGCCACTGGTAGGACACTGTACCCATGCCGTCTGCATCAGCTAGGGTGTTGGTAGCTGTCAGCACATCGCCTTGTTGCAGCGATGCAGTACCTCTAGAGGAATCGCTGTTCGTGATCACCACGCCGCCAGTGGGCGAGTCGTTGAGGTTGACCACTTTGTAAGTGGCCTGACTGGAGGCGGACTCTGTCGTACCACGCACATCTTTGTAGCTGGCCACCACTTGAACAAGTTTGTCCACTTGTTGCTCAGTAAGGGTCAAGCTGCTGCCTGTGGCGCCGCTAATGTTGGTCCATGTGCTGCCATCGTTTGTTGATACTTGCCACTGGTAACTGACCGTTCCCATGCCGTCGATATCGGCCAGGGTGTTGGCGGCTGTCAACACATCGCCTTGTTGCAGAGTCGTAGTGCCTCTTGATGGGTTGCTGTTGGTAATCGTCACGTCACCTGTGGGCAAGTCGTTGACGTTAGCTACCGCGCCCGTGACCGAGCTTTTAAGTGTCTCGGGTGTGTTACGCCCGTCGATGTAGCTGGCCACCACCTGAACAAATTTGCCCACTTCTTGTTCGGTCAGAGTCAAGCTGCCGCCTGTGGAACCGTCAATATTGCTCCACGTGGTGCGATCTGTTGAAACTTGCCACTGGTAGGCCACAGCGCCCATGCCGTCTGCATCGGCCAGGGTGTTGGCAGCTGTCAGGACATCGCCTTGTTGAAGTCTGCTAGTGCCTCTTGAGGAATTGCTGTTGGTGATCGTTACGCCGCCGGTGGGCAAGTCGTTGACGTTGACCACCGCGTTCGTCGCAGCACTGGCCACAGACTCTGCAGTGCCACGCAAGTCGGTGTATTTGGCCACCACCTGAACCACATTGCCCACCAGTGCCTCGGTCAGGGTCAATTTGTTGCTTGTGGCACCGCTGATGTTGGTCCAAGTGCCGTTTGTTAAAACTTGCCACTGGTAGGCCACGGTGCCCAAGCCGTCCGCGTCGGCCAGGGTGTTAGTCGCTGTTAGCACATCGCCTTGTTGCAGAGTCGTAGTGCCGCGAGTGGTGTTGCTGTTGCTAATCACTACGCTGCCTGTAGGCAAGTCGTTAACGTTGACCACCGCGCTCGTGGCTGCACTGGTCACTGACTCGGCTGTGTTGTGTCCGTCGGTATAGCTGGCACGCACCTGCACGCGCTTGCCCACCTGTGCCTCAGTCAAGGTCAAAGTGCTGCCTGTAGCGCCGCTGATGTTGCTCCAAGTTACGCCATTTGTTGAAACTTGCCACTGGAACCTAACTGTACCCATGCCGTCCGCATCGGTCAGGGTGCTGTTGGCTGTCAGTACATCGCCTTGTTTCAGTGCAGCAGTGACGGAGCTGCCATCGCTGTTGGTGATCGTCACGCCACCTGAGGGCAAGTCGTTGACGTTGGCCACCGCGTTCGTCGCAGCACTGGCCACAGACTCTGCAGTGCCACGCAAGTCGGTGTACTTGGCCACCACCTGAAGAAGTTTTCCCACCTGCGCATCAGCTAAGGTCAAGGTGCTGCCTGTGGCGCCACTGATGTTGCTCCAGGTGCTGCCATTGTCAGTTGATTCTTGCCACTGGTAGCTCACCGTGCCCAAGCCATCGGCGTCGGCCAAGGTGTTGGACGCTGTCAGTACATCACCTTGTCGCAGAGTCGAAGTGCCTCTTGTAGGACTGTTATTGGTGATCGTCACACTGCCCGTGGGCTGTGTGTTGATGAAGTCGTTTATGTTGATCTTTAGGGTTTCACTGCTCGCCGATTCAGTGATGACACCACCTGTGGCGTTGATCGCGACCTCGTAAGATGGCTTAACCTCAAACTCAAGCGCTTCTCCCGCTTTGAGGTACAGCTCAGTCCCAATGATCTTAAACCGGGTTGCATCAGCACCCGTTAGCTCCAAGGCGTTGATGCCGCCATCTGCATCACCAACGACAATATCAGCTATCTTGATATCTTCCTTCGTGGTGGAAGACCCCACCACTTCATCTATTGAAGTTTTCACATTCACAAATGAGACTTTGCTGGGCGCATCATCGACTTTGTCAACGATCACCATGCGCTCAGCCAGCACAGCGCTGCTGGCATTGCTGCCAACAGCTTTGATTTGAATAGCCTTGACCCCCTCTGTACCCAACAGCGCATTTATGTCAGCAGCGCTCAAGGTGTAAGTGCCAACACCATTGACGACAGCCAATGAGCCAGTGCCCTTGGCCGTTGCAGCTGGCATCCACAGCTCAATATTGTTTGTGGTGATGTTCGTTGGAACTTTGAAGGTAATTGAAGAACCAATAGCCAGGCTCGTATCGGCTGTATCAATGTAATCGTCACCAGCAATGTCATCAATGCTGTAGCCAATTGTCGTTGCGGATTTAGCGAGGAATCCTGAGAGGTCTTTGATTAATCCAATTGAATTACCCTCATTCATCAACCTCGACTGAACGATGGCCGCCCCCTTCATTAAGTCAGTTTTGATTGATTCAATGGATGACAGACCATCGCCAGCATTTGCCACGAACTTATCAATGGTCTTGGCCATGCCACCAGTCAGAACATCCAAGCCCGACAATGCTGCCAACACTTTGCCCAAGTCACTCGCATCCGAATTAACAAGACCTTTCGAGTCGATCACGGTGATGGAATCTAGTTTGGTCACATCTCCTGACAAACCAAAACTTTTAGCCACATCAACGTTAGCCGTTGCAGCTTTGCTGCTGTCTAGTGGATATGCACCCACCAAACTTCCGCTCACCGATGTCCAACCCACGATCTTGGCTGCCATGGTGGTCAAAGGGTTGATATTGATGGTGATATAGCCACCATTTACAACCTCACCAATAGCCAACAAATCCACAGAGAGATCAATGTCCTTGTTTATCGCTTCGTCGCGGTAGTCAGCACCGCCACCGCTACCTACCAGCTGCACAATAATGGGGCCCACATAGGTTCCGACATCAATTTCGAATCGACCATCAGCGTTCAGTTGCCCTTGAGCGTGGGTGTTATTGATCATTAAAGCTGTCCCGTCAGCTTTGTATATTTTTACTACTATATTATTTGTATCAACGATTGGGCCCGCAGAAGTGTGACCTACAACTTTATTGGATGCTGCAATGGCTGCACTGGCCGAACCACCACCACCACCACCACCACCAGCAGCCATGCCAACTCCTGCCCCTCCAGCAGTAACCCATAGTGAATTAGTGGAAGATAGAACTGCTTCACCCGCCAGAGATGCCACCTCATACTTAGCGCCAGCTTCAGTAGCAAACCCTGCTTCCAAGCCCTGAGCCGCTTTACTTTCTGAGGCTGCCTCGTAGTTCCAACTAACTTCACCAACAGATGTGTTGGGGGTTGCATAAAAATCTGACACTTCCAGCAACGGCTCACCATCGATTTCCACAATCAGGTCTTGGCCGACTTGTTTGAGCTTTAAATCATTTTTGCCAGTGCCATGGGCGTTTTTGTCGGGCATTGCATCTTGCACCCGCACATCAATTTTGGAGCCAGCGGGCAAATTGATCTTGGCCGCTTTGCCTAATGGCTTGTTGATAGTTTTGCTTGTGACGAGGCCGTCCTTAGACGTGATGGTGATAGCGATTTTGTTCATGATGTGACTTTCATATACCCAACAACTTGATAGAATGATTATTAGCTATTTTTAAAACAATTTAATACTTAAAGTAGCATTTTTGGATATTTTTTATAGAACTTAATTCCTCAAAGCTGGCAGGCTTCCAGACAAGTAAAGCGTGGCAGCTTCAAACGCTTAGAAGGCCCCGTCTCGGCTAGGGGTTACCCCTGCTGTGGCCAGGACTGACCAGCATGGGCCATGGCTGCTGCCATCCCAAAAGAAGCGGGGGCTGAAAATCCCCCACTTCTGTGCACCAAATTGATGCGAGTTAGTTCTCTAATGCAAAAGGCCTTACTCAGCATCTTTGCAAGGTAAGCTCGTGCCCGACTTCCAAAAATTCACGCCACTATCGACCCCTGAACTGAATGCTGGCCAACACCACCCTCCTATGCTGAATCGTCGCTTCTTGCTGTCACACCCCGCCCACTTCATTGCGCTGGGCGCGGGCTCGGGCATGTCGCGGTTAGCACCGGGCACGGCAGGCACGTTGTGGGCTTGGGCCGTGTTTTTACTCTTGCAAATTTGGTTGACGCCGCTACAAATGGGCGTGCTGATTGCTGCGTCGACGTTGGTCGGCTGGTGGGCATGCACCGTCACCGCGCAACACATGGGCGTAGCCGATCCTGGCGCGATTGTGTGGGACGAGGTGATTGCGTTTTGGTTGGTGCTGTGGCTGGTGACACCCACCACGTTTTGGGGCCAACTGGGTGCGTTTGTTTTGTTTCGCTACTTTGATGCCGCCAAGCCCGGGCCAGTGCGCTGGGCCGACAGCTTGTTCAAAGGCTTTGGTTGGCGCGGCGGTTGGGGCATCATCTTTGATGACTTGGTCGCTGCGTTTTGTACCTTGTTGGTCATCGCTATTTGGAGGTCACTATGAGCACGCACAACTTGACTGAACAACTCGCACAAGTGCTGTTGCAGCACGGTTGGATGTTGGCCACGGCCGAGAGCTGCACTGGCGGCATGATTGCCGCCAACTGCACAGACTTGCCAGGCTCGAGCCACTGGTTTGAGCGCGGCTTTGTCACTTATTCCAACGAGGCCAAGCACGACATGCTGGGCGTGGACGCAGCTTTGATGGCCGAGCATGGCGCCGTGAGTGAAAAAGTGGCGCAAGCCATGGCCTTGGGCGCCATGCGTCGCTCGCTTGCGCAAGTCACATTGGCCGTGACAGGGGTGGCGGGCCCCACAGGTGGCTCGGCTGACAAACCCGTGGGCACCGTGTGGTTTGCATGGGCCACACCTAGCGACGCAGGTCCGACGCTTGGTGCTGAAACAGCTTGGGTGAAAACTGAGTTGATGCACTTTGCAGGTGACCGTGCGGCGGTGCGTGAAGCCACGGTACAGCATGCGCTGAAAACCTTGCTAGATTTGCTGCAACAGCAATAAGCGCCGCACGCATCTCACTCCGCCCGCGCCTGCGGCGCCAGCCTCTCAGGCCGGTAAAGCCGCTGGAAAACGCTGACCCACCGCCACCCCCAAACGTGCCAGACGATTGCGCAGGGTCAACACAGCTTTGTCTTTGCTGATGAGCTGGGTGGTGTGCGCAGCAGCCAGGTCGATGAACTTTTGGTCATCCCCGTCTTTGCAAACAAACACCGCTTTGGGCGCTACGGGCATGAGACGCGCATGCGCATCAAACTGCACCAAGATGTCTTGCGCGGCGAGTTGGCTGAAGGCTAAACGTTTGACGATATGGGTGTAGGCAAGGACGCGTTCAAGCTCGTCGCGCATGACGGGCGTAGCCAGCCACTGCACAGTGTGGGTTTCAAGCGCTTCGAGCAACACGGGGGTGGCCGCGTCTTTATAGAGCCACAAGTCGAGCACGATGTTGGTGTCGAGCACCACCCGCATGGGCGCAGCAACTGCGCCTGCACTGATCGCTGCGCTCACGGCTGCGCGGGTGCGTTGCCCTGGGTAGGCGGCGCATCGTTGGGCTTGTTGCGCATCGAACCAGCACGCAAATCAAAACGAAACATGCGGCACTCAATCGGCCCGTTCCACATGGGCACGCGGCGCGACTCTTTAAATCGCATGCGGCTTGGCAGCTTGAGGTCAGGGGTCAACATCCAAGCGCTCCACCCTGCGTAGTTTTTCTTCCAGTGGCTGGCGAGTTGTGCAAAAAAATCGCCGCCATCTTCGGTTTGAGCAATGTCGCGGGCGCCAAAACGTGGCACGTCATCGCGCACCATGCCGCCGCCATACGCGGCATCGTCAAACCCAGCATCACCGTTTTGATTCACGTCTTCGTAAGGCGACACGTAATCGGTCGGTGGTGAATACCGTGCGCGCCGCGCCGCGCCAGCCACGCCAGCGGCTTCAATACGTTCACCATACGGTGGGTTGACCAACATCACGCCTGGCACCTGACAGGGGGGCATCCGCTGCAGCGCATCGCCACCACGCAATTGCACGGCATGGGCGACACCTGCCCGCTCGGCGTTGCGCTGTGCAAAGTCGACCATGCGAAAGGCCACATCGCTGCCAAACACGTCGGCACGCGGCTCGCATTCTTGGGCTCGTGCGTTGTCAAGCA
>JAVLFR010000142.1:0-6466 GCA_046052785.1 Limnohabitans sp.
GCAGCCTTGACCGATGAAACCCTCGCTCGCGCCAGCGTCTTGACCGCTACCGAAAACGGCTTTGGCAAACGCACCAACATCAGCGAATACACCCGCCATGGTCGGGGCACCAAAGGCATGATTGCCATCCAGCAATCAGAGCGCAACGGCAAAGTGGTGGCTGCGACCTTGGTACATGCTGACGACGAAATCATGCTCATCACCGACACCGGCGTGCTGGTGCGCACACGCGTGGCTGAAATCCGCGAAATGGGCCGTGCCACACAAGGTGTGGTCTTGATTGGTTTGGACGAAGGTGCCAAGCTCAGCGGTTTACAACGCATTGTGGAGAACGATGCCAACGCCCACTTCAGCGAAGGCGCAGAAGACGACAACGTAGAAGGCGGCACCGACGCCCCAAGTGAAGGCTAATCTAGGCATGAACCGCCCGTTTAACTTTTCTGCAGGCCCAGCGGCCATGCCGCTGGAGGTGCTGCAGCAAGCGGCCACCGAGATGACCAATTGGAACAGCAGCGGCATGGGTGTGATGGAAATGAGCCATCGCGGCAAAGAGTTCATCAGCATTTACGAGCAAGCCCAAGCCGATGTGCGCGAACTGCTAGCGGTACCCGATCACTTCAAAATTTTGTTCATGCAGGGCGGTGGTCTGGCTGAAAACGCCATCGTGCCTTTGAATCTCTCTCGCGGCAAGACCGTCGATGTGGTGGTCACGGGCAGTTGGAGCGATAAGTCGTTTCAAGAAGCCGCCAAATATTGCACGCCACATTTGGCGGCCACGGGCGTGGCAAGTGACTTCACCTCCCTGCCCAATCCCTCTCAATGGCAACTCAGCGCTGAGGCCCAGTATGTGCATATTTGCACCAATGAAACCATCCACGGCGTGGAGTTCCATACCCTGCCCGACCTCCAAACCTTGGGCTCTGAGGCGCCGCTGGTGATCGACTTTTCTTCGCATGTGCTCTCACGCGATGTGGATTGGTCCAAAGTGGGGGTGGCTTTTGGTGGTGCGCAAAAAAATATTGGCCCTGCCGGTGTGACACTGGTCATCGTGCGTGAAGACTTGATAGGTCACGCGCTAAAGGCTTGCCCCAGTGCCTTTGATTACCAAGTCGTCGCCCAACACGACTCGATGTACAACACGCCGCCCACGTTCAGCATTTACATGGCGGGGCTCACCTTTCAATGGTTAAAACGCCAAGGTGGCGTGGCAGCCATGGAACAACGCAACATCGCCAAAGCCAAAATGCTTTATGACTTCGTCGACAGTTCTAGTTTTTACAGCAATAAGGTCGCGCTCGACTGCCGATCGCGCATGAACGTGCCGTTCTTTTTGGCGGATGCGTCACGCAACGATGCCTTCCTAGTCGGCGCCAAGGCCGCAGGTTTGCTGCAACTCAAAGGCCATAAGTCGGTCGGCGGCATGCGCGCCAGCATCTACAACGCCATGCCCATTGAAGGCGTGCAAGCGCTGGTGGACTACATGCAAGCGTTTGAAAAAACCCAGGCTTAAACCGACAACGCCATGAGCCAATCACCTGTTCAATCCGAAGCACTTGCTGCTCTCCGCGTGCAAATCGATGCCCTCGACACCCAACTGCTACAGCTCGTCAACGAGCGCGCCAAAGTAGCAGAGTTGGTCGGTCACATCAAACGCGCAGAAGGCTCGCCGTTCTTTCGCCCCGATCGGGTAGCACAAGTGATCGACAAAATCACCCATGCCAATCCAGGCCCATTGAAGAACGAACACATCGCTGCTATTTGGCGCGAAATCATGTCAGCCTGTTTAGCGCTTGAAGCGCCTCAACGCGTGGCAGTTCTCGGCCCGCAAGGCACATTTTGTGAACAAGCCGCCATTGAATTTTTTGGCAGCGCCGCCAATCTGATTTATTGCGCCAACTTCGATGACGTTTTCCACGCCACGGCCGCGGGCACGGCCCAGTATGGGGTGGTGGGCATGGAAAACTCCACGGAAGGTGTGGTAGCTCGCTCGCTTGATTTGTTCTTGCGCTCGCCTGTGCACGTGGTGGGCGAAGTCAGCCTCTTGGTTCGTCACAATTTGATGCGCCAAATAAATTCGGATGCAGGCATCGAAGTGGTGATGGCCCACCCGCAAGCTTTGGCACAGTGCCAAGGCTGGTTGACTCAACATCTGCCCCACGTCGAACGCCGTGCTGTGGCCAGCAATGCCGAGGGGGCTCGCTTGGCGGCCAGCAACCCTGCTTGGGCCGCCTTGGCCAGCGAACGCGCAGCCAGCCAATTTGGCCTGCACATCGTGCACCATGCCATACAAGACGAAGCCTACAACCGCACACGTTTTGCCGTGATTGCATTGCCTCAAACTTTAGCCACGCCCCCCGCTTCGGGCAACGACTGCACCAGTTTGGTGGTGTCGGTCCCCAACCGTCCAGGCGCTGTGCACGATCTCTTGGTCCCTCTCAAAAACAATGGCGTATCGATGACGCGCTTTGAGTCACGCCCAGCCAAATCGGGCCAGTGGGAGTACTACTTCTACATCGACATCCAAGGACACGTCAGCCAGCCGCATGTGGCTGCGGCGCTGCAAGAGCTGCAAGGCTTGTGCGCGTTTTACAAAGTCCTAGGCTCTTACCCTATCTCAGAATGAAGTTTCAGCGGCTCGCTCTCATTGGCTGTGGCCTGATGGGCGGCTCGTTCGCGCTTGCCTTGCGCAAGGCAGGTTTGGTCCAAACCATTGTTGGCTTCAGCGCCTCTGAGAAAAGCCGCCAACTTGCGGTTGAACTCAATGTCATCGACCAAGCGTGTCACAGCGTAGCCGAAGCTGTTCAAGGCGCAGACCTCGTGTTGCTTGCTGTCCCCGTTGGAGCCATGCACAGCAGTTTTGCCGCCATGCGTGATGCGCTCCAAGCTAATGCGTTGCTGATGGACGTGGGCTCCACCAAGTGCGATGTGATTGCGGCCGCAGTGGCCACTTTGGGCGATCGCTTGAGCTGCTTTGTGCCTGCGCACCCCATTGCGGGCAAAGAAATGGCAGGCATAGACCACGCTGAAAGCACGCTGTATCAAGAGCGCCGCACCATCCTCACGCCTCTACCCAAAACAGGCATACACCGGTTGCAAGCTGCGCACGAGGTTTGGACAGCCGTGGGCAGCCACGTGAGCACCATGACCGCCGAAGACCATGACGCCACGTTTGCGGCCGTCAGTCACCTGCCACATATGCTGACTTTTGCAGCGGTCAATGCCATCCATGACCAGCCCCAAGGCCTGGCATTTTTGGACATGGCGGGCCCTGGCTTTCGAGATTTTTCACGCATTGCCGCCAGCGATGCATCGGTATGGCGTGACATCTTGAGTGCCAACCGTCAAGAAGTGCTGACGCAGATGGCGCACTTTCGCGCGGCCCTCGAGCAGTTTGAAACAGCCTTGACGCAAGGTGATGCGGGGTCTTTGCAAGACCTGATTCAACGAGCCAGCGATGTGCGCTCGGCATGGACACTGCAAGCGGGCAACGCTTGCAACAACGCTTCTGAAGACTGATTGCATGTTTGCCACCGCCTTCCTCGACATTCCCGCGCTGCAAGGCGCTTCTGGCACCGTCACCCTGCCAGGCTCCAAAAGCATTTCCAATCGTGTGTTGCTACTCTCGGCTTTGTGCCAAGGCACCACCGTTGTGCACGATCTGCTGGGCTCCGACGACACCCGTGTGATGCTGGCGGCGCTACGCCAACTCGGCTGCGGTGTCGATGTGCAAGGGACGACCGTGACCATCACTGGATTGGGTGGTGAACTCAAACACCACGACGCCATTGAGTTTTTCATGGGCAATGCAG
Source organism: Limnohabitans sp. (assembly GCA_046052785.1). Taxonomy (GTDB): domain Bacteria; phylum Pseudomonadota; class Gammaproteobacteria; order Burkholderiales; family Burkholderiaceae_C; genus Limnohabitans. The sequence goes on from JAVLFR010000142.1 coordinate 3,810, forward strand.
GCACGGCCATGCGCCCACTCACTGCAGCGCTGGCCGTATTGGGCGGCAACTTCACGCTCAAAGGTGTGCCACGCATGCACGAGCGCCCCATTGGTGACTTGGTGGATGCACTGCGCTTGTTAGGCTGCGCCATCGACTACTTAGGTCACGAGGGGTTTCCGCCGCTGCGTATTGGCCAACCCTTGCTCAAATTTGAAGCACCCATTCAAGTCAGAGGTGATGTCTCTAGCCAGTTCCTCACGGCATTGTTGATGGCCTTGCCTCTTGCTGCAAAAAACCAAGACATCGTGATTGACGTGGTGGGCGAGCTCATCAGCAAACCTTACATCGACATCACGCTCAACCTGTTGGCGCGATTTGGCATTGCAGTCAAGCGCGATGGCTGGCAGCGATTCACCATTGCCCAGGGATCTCGCTATCAATCGCCAGGCACGATTCACGTCGAAGCGGATGCGTCTTCGGCCAGTTACTTCATTGCCTTAGGCGCTATGGCCAACGGTCACGGTATCCGCATTCAAGGGGTGGGCGCTGATTCGATTCAAGGCGACATCCGATTTATCGATGCTGCGGCAAACATGGGTGCCAACATCACCAGCGGCCCCAATTGGCTTGAAATCAAGCGAGGCGCTTGGCCACTCAAAGCCATTCATCTCGACTGCAACCACATTCCTGATGCCGCCATGACGCTCGCCGTGATGGCACTCTATGCGGACGGTCCCACCACGCTGCACAACATCGCCAGTTGGCGCGTCAAAGAAACCGATCGCATCGTGGCCATGGCCACCGAATGCCGCAAACTCGGTGCCACGGTGGAAGAGGGCCCAGACTGGATCACGGTTCACCCCCTCCCAACTCAAGAGTGGAAAGCCGCCAGCATCCACACCTATGACGACCATCGCGTGGCCATGTGCTTTGCACTTGCCGCTTTCAACGCGGCCCAAGTGCCTGTGCGCATCGAAGACCCCAAGTGCGTGGCCAAAACTTTCCCCGACTACTTCGAAGCCTTGTTCTCAGTGGCCCACGCCAAGCCCCAAGACATTCCCGTCATTTGCATTGACGGTCCCACCGCTTCTGGCAAAGGCACCTTGGCCAGCCGGGTCGCAAAGGCTTTGGGCTACCACTACCTCGATTCAGGCGCGCTCTATCGAGTCACCGCTTATGCCGCTTTAGAAGCGGGCTTGTCGCTAGATGCCAACAACGAAGCACGCATTGCCGACCTTGCGCGCACCTTGCCTGTGCGCTTTGAAGGCGACACCGTGTGGTTGGCGAGCCAAGACGTCACCGAGGCCATTCGCAGCGAAGCGGGGGGCATGAATGCTTCTAAAGTTTCAGTCCTAGCCGATGTGCGTACTGCTTTGGTGGCCCTGCAGCACAGTTTTCAACGCCTACCCGGCCTATTGGCCGATGGCCGCGACATGGGCACGGTCATCTTCCCCGAAGCGCCTTTGAAGGTATTTTTGACGGCGAGCGCTGCGCAGCGCGCCGAGCGGCGTCATAAGCAATTGATTTCAAAGGGAATTTCTACTACAATCTCGACGCTTCGAGCCGATTTAGAGGCCCGCGACGCCCGCGATTCATCGCGCAGCGTGGCGCCCTTGAAAGCGGCTCAAGATGCTTACCAACTCGACAACTCCTCGCTCGCCATCGATGCCTCGGTGGACCAAGTGTTGACGTGGTGGCAAGCCAAGCAGCCTTTCTAAATTTTGAAATCAGCTGCAAAACCCGGCCCGTTTGGCTCCTCTCGCGCTGCATTGGCGCACTGGCTAAACGGATCTGCAACTTAACCCGTGGCTCGCGCCACAAAAAACCACCGCTTATCGCAGGCCCATGTAGCTCAGCAATCCTGCTGGCTTCTTTCCCGTGATGAGACAAAGGAAATAAATGTCTGAATCTTTTGCAGCCCTATTTGAAGAATCCCTCAAGCGCTCCGAAATGCGCACCGGTGAAGTCATCACCGCTGAAGTGGTTCGCATCGAACACAACCACGTTGTTGTCAACGCTGGCCTCAAGTCTGAAGCCTACGTGCCAATCGAAGAATTCAAGAACGACAAGGGCGAACTCGAAGTCCAAGCAGGCGACTTCGTGTCAGTTGCGATCGGTAGCGTTGAAAACGGCTACGGCGACACCATCCTGAGCCGCGACACAGCCAAGCGTTTGGCCTCGTGGATGAGCTTGGAAAAAGCTTTGGAATCTGGCGAATTTGTCACGGGCACCACCAGCGGCAAAGTCAAGGGTGGCTTGACCGTTTTGGTCAACGGCATCCGTGCCTTCTTGCCTGGATCATTGATCGACACACGCCCCATCAAAGACTTGTCTCCCTACGAGAACAAGACCATGGAATTCAAGGTCATCAAGCTCGACCGCAAGCGCAACAACGTCGTGCTGTCACGTCGTGCAGTGGTGGAAGCCTCGATGGGCGAAGAGCGCGCCAAGTTGATGGAGACTTTGAAAGAAGGCTCTATCGTCAACGGCGTGGTCAAGAACATCACCGAATACGGTGCGTTCGTGGACTTGGGCGGCATCGACGGTTTGCTGCACATCACCGACATGGCCTGGCGCCGTGTGCGTCACCCCTCCGAGGTGGTGGTCGCTGGTCAGGAAATCACCGCCAAGATCCTCAAGTTCGACACCGAGAAAAACCGCGTGTCTCTGGGCTT
>JAVLFR010000143.1:0-4399 GCA_046052785.1 Limnohabitans sp.
GGGGCGGATTAAGGGTCACAGACTGCCATTGTCCCGCATTCTGCGAGCTGGCTTGACGCTTTGGCAAAGTAGCGAGCTTGCTGATGCTCGGCGTAAATCACTCGGGTGAACGAACGTTGTTTTCTTGAGGCTTTCAACGCTCAGTCAAGTGAAACCCGCTTACGCATGGATGATTTTGCTAGGCCCTTTAAATTTCGCTCCACTTCCATGCGTAACGCCGCATTGATACGCGACTGATAACCCGCCCCTTTCGACTTGAAGAACGCCAAAATGTCCGCGTCCAAGCGGACGGAGGTCAGAACTTTCGTCGGGGCAGCCTGTGGCCCGCGCCCACGCTTGATCACTGGGGCTCCCAACATATCCTCGGTCCACGCAGGATTGTCCGGGTCGTTGACCTTAGCCGAGGTTCTCTTTGGCAATTTGGCGGTAGTAGCGAGCTTCATGTTTTTCTGCCTTTCGTAGCGATATCACGTGTGGCCCTCTCGGGCGTTCGGTGTAAACCATCACAACCACTTTGGCCTCAAGAAGACCGAAACAGACCAAGCGCTCTTCGCCGTAGTCTTGCCGCTTGTCTTCTCGTGTCACCGTGAAGTGATCCCAAATTGCATCGCATCCCACGAAATCAAGTCCGTGATTCTGGAGGTTCAAGTTACGTTTGGGTTCGTCCCATGTGAGCATATTTAATTGTATCTACAAAATACTCATACGAAGTGAAATCTAGCTTTTAATTCACTAGAGCGTTAGCGTAGTAAGCTGGGCTGGGCTGACCGCATTATTAGGCGACATGCGCTATTCCCGCAGCTCTTTTAGGTGATTGATATACCAAGCCGGAAAACCATGATCAATCCCTGCGCTAATAAGCTTGTCAACATATGGAACATCAGCAGGTGCCTCACCTCGTGCAGGGGGCATAAAGCAAAGAGTAGGAATTAATTTGTGGTCGTTGGTTTCAACAACCACCGCCTCAGGAAGAAAGACGCCGACACCATCCCTTGAGTAAAGTCTGTTTAATTCTGCATGCGTGGGGTACACCAAGACACCACAAATCGCGCGGTATTCGCAACGAAAGATATTCGCATGAGGATCAAAGGCGATGTCATAGCCGTTGAGCTTTGCTACTTCAATTTCATCAGGGTAAAACCCACCCAACGCCATGATGTCTTTACGAATAAAACTTCCGTAAAAGAACACGCCAATTCGCTTGGTGAGGGTTTGTGAAGCTTTGTCCATGGTGGCTGACCTTCAGCAGAATTATGTTGTTGACGCGAGGCCAAATAGACGACAAAGCCGCGCTGTTTTTTACATCGAAGCAAGTTGCTGAGCTAGGTGCGCAAGCTCAACAACTCCACTTATACTAAAAATAGATTAATATTTTTTATTTCAAAAAATATTAAATAATTATTTATTTACGGATCTACCGACTAACAGCACATCTCGTGCAAGCCCAGCCCAAACAGGCTCCACCCACTATCATGTCGGGTTGCCCTTTTATTTCGAGTGTCCAGTGAACGCACCTTCTGACGGCGCCTATTTAGGCCAAGCCCTGAACCACCCTTCTGCCATGCGCAACATCAGCATTCGCGGGGCGCGCACGCACAACCTGAAAAACATTGACCTCGACATTCCGCGCAACCAATTGGTGGTGATCACGGGTTTGTCGGGTTCGGGCAAATCCAGCCTCGCCTTTGACACCCTGTACGCCGAAGGCCAGCGCCGCTATGTGGAAAGCCTCTCAGCCTACGCCCGCCAGTTTTTGGGCCGCTTGGACAAGCCCGATGTCGACCTGATTGAGGGCCTGTCGCCCGCCATCAGCATTGAGCAAAAAGCCACCAGCCACAACCCGCGCTCCACCGTGGGCACGGTGACCGAAATTCACGACTACCTGCGCTTGCTGTTTGCCCGCGCAGGCACCCCCTATTGCCCCGACCACAACTTGCCGCTGCAAGCGCAAAGCGTGTCGCAAATGGTGGACGCCGTGATGGCGCTGCCCGAAGACACCAAGCTCATGCTGCTCGCGCCCATCGCGCGCAATCGCAAGGGCGAGTACAGCGAGGTGTTCACGCAGTTGCAAGCGCAGGGCTATGTGCGCTTTCGCATCGAAGGCAAGGTGTACGAATACGACGAGCTGCCTGAGCTCAAGAAAACCGAGAAGCACGACATCGACGTGGTGGTGGACCGCATCAAGGTGCGCCACGAGGCGCCAGCCACTGACAGCCCTTTGGCTGCACCCAGCGTTGGCGATGTGGCGGTGGCCGCACCGCCGCCCGGCCTGCGCCAGCGGTTGGCCGAGAGCTTTGAAGCCGCTTTGCGTCTGGCCGAAGGCCGCGCCATTGCCCTCGAAATTGACACAGGGGCCGAACACAGCTTCAACGCCAAGTTTTCGTGCCCACAGTGCACGTATTCCATCAGCGAGCTAGAACCTCGCTTGTTCTCGTTCAACTCACCCGTCGGGGCTTGTCCTGCGTGCGATGGTTTGGGCCACCAAGACTATTTCGACCCCGCTCGTGTGGTGGCGTTTCCGTCACTCAGCTTGGGCAGCGGCGCCATCAAAGGCTGGGACCGCCGCAACGCGCATTACTTCACCTTGTTGGAGAGCTTGGCCAAACACTACAAGTTTGACCTCGACACGCCATTCGAAGACCTGAGCCCCGAGACACGCCAAGTGCTGTTGTACGGCTCGGGCGAAGAAGAGATCAAATTCAACTACAGCCTTGACAACGGCTCTGGCAAAAAGCTGAGCAAAAAACACCCTTTCGAAGGCATCGTGGTCAACATGGAGCGCCGCTACCGCGAGACCGACTCGGTGGTGGTGCGCGAAGACCTCTCGCGTTACCGCGGCTCACGCGCATGCACCTCTTGTGCTGGCACACGTCTGCGCCGCGAAGCGCGCCATGTGCGCATTGGCGAGGGCACGCAAATGCGCGGCATTTTTGACATCAGCCACACCACCTTGGGCGAGTGCTTTGGCTACTTCAACACGCTGAAATTACAAGGCGCCAAAGCCGAGATTGCAGACAAAGTGGTGCGCGAAATTGCCTCACGCTTGAAGTTCTTGAACGACGTGGGCTTGAACTACCTCAGCCTCGACCGCAGCGCCGACACCCTGTCGGGCGGCGAAGCCCAACGCATTCGCCTCGCGTCACAAATTGGCTCAGGCCTGACGGGCGTCATGTATGTGTTGGACGAGCCCAGCATTGGCCTGCACCAGCGCGACAACGACCGCCTCATCGACACCCTCAAACACCTGCGTGACATCGGCAACAGCGTGCTGGTGGTGGAGCACGACGAAGACATGATTCGCGCCGCCGACTTTTGCGTGGACATGGGCCCCGGCGCGGGCGTGCACGGCGGCCAAGTGATGGCGCGTGGCACACCGGCCGAGATTGAAGCCAACCCCCACTCATTGACTGGGCGCTACTTGGCGCAAGCCCTGCGCATTGAAGTGCCGCCGAAGCGCAACAGCTTCATGCCTGTGGAGGCCGAAGAACTCAAATTCCATCGCAAGCTGCACAAAGATGCGTCGGCGCACCAAGTGATTCGCATCCGTGGTGCGCGTGGCAACAACCTGCAAAACGTCACCGCCGACTTCCCCGTGGGCTTGCTCACCTGCGTCACGGGGGTGTCGGGCTCGGGCAAATCCACCCTGGTCAACGACACGCTGTACACTGCCGCCGCGCACGCGATTCACCGCGCACACGACGAACCCGCGGCGCACGACGAAATCACGGGCCTTGACTATTTCGACAAAGTCATCAACGTCGATCAGTCGCCCATTGGCCGCACACCACGCAGCAACCCTGCCACGTATACGGGCCTGTTCACGCCGATTCGCGAACTGATGGCCGAAGTGCCAATGGCACGCGAACGCGGCTATGGCCCAGGGCGTTTTAGCTTCAACGTGGCCGCAGGCTCGGGCGGTGGTCGCTGCGAAGCCTGCCAAGGCGACGGCATGGTCAAAGTGGAAATGCACTTCTTGCCCGACGTGTATGTGCCTTGTGACGTGTGCCACGGCTTGCGCTACAACCGCGAAACCTTGGAAGTCATGTACAAAGGCAAAAACATTGCGCAGGTTTTAGAGCTGACGGTAGAGGCTGCTTTGCAGTTCTTCAACGCCGTGCCCAATATTGCCCGCAAGCTGCAAACCTTGATGGACGTGGGCCTCTCGTACCTGCAACTCGGCCAAGCCGCCACCACCCTCTCGGGCGGTGAGGCGCAACGCGTGAAGCTGGCCTTGGAGTTGAGCAAACGCGACACAGGCCGCACGCTCTACATCTTGGACGAGCCCACCACGGGCCTGCACTTTGCCGACATTGCGCTGCTGCTCAAAGTACTGCAACACCTGCGCGATGCGGGCAATACCATCGTCATCATCGAGCACAACTTGGACGTCATCAAAACC
>JAVLFR010000144.1:0-6704 GCA_046052785.1 Limnohabitans sp.
CGAGGCCTTGGGTGTGCTTGGCGTGGCTGCTCCGAGCGCCAATCTGTTTGGTCGCGTCAGCCCCACCACCGCCGCGCATGTGGCGGGTGAGTTTGGCGATGACCTGCTCATTCTCGATGGCGGTGCCTGCGACGTGGGCATCGAGTCCACCATCGTTGACTGCACCCGCGCCGCGCCCGTGTTGTTGCGCCCGGGTGTCTTGACGCCTGCGCAATTGAGCGAGGCATGCGGGTTGAGCGTGATCACGCCCATCGCGCCCGATGCAGAGGCCCCGCGTGCTTCTGGCACTTTGGCGTCGCACTATGCCCCCACGGCCAATGTGCAGCTGATGACGGCCGCTGAATTGCAAGCCGCCATCCTGGCCCATAAACGTGCAAATGCGACAACCCCATCTGAATGGGCAGAATCGGGCGCCGCCGCTGGCAAGGTCGCCGTCTGGTCGCGCAGCCCGGTTGAACTGCCTGCAACCCACGCCACGCTGTTCAAAGTGCAACCCATGCCCCCATTGGCCAACGACTGCGCCCATCAACTTTTCGCCCAATTGCGCAGCTTTGACGCCCACGGCGTCGCGCACATCTGGGTCGAAGCCCCACCCCCCACCCCCGAATGGGACGGTGTGCGCGACCGCTTGATGCGGGCCGCCACGCCAACTCGTTAAACTAACGCGGTACTCAAAGAGAGCCTGTGATGAACTCAATTTTTAGCCGAACCTTCCAAGCCTTGTGCACCGTCATCCTTGTTGCGCTGTTGTCAGCCTGCGGCGCTAGCAGCACGGCGGATCCTTTCAGGCCAACACGCGTGGTGGGTTTGGGCGATGGCTTTAATGATCCGACGGCCACAGTCGACGATGGCACCACCACACGCACTGTCGTGGGGCAAGTGGCGGCTTACTTTGGGCAGTCCAATCTTCTCAGCAAAGCCAGTGCTGGCGCCCAAATCGCTAATTTAGCCGCGCAGATCGATGATGTTGTCGCCAACCACGGTGGGTTTTCTGCGAATGACTTGGTGCTGATTACCGTGGGAACTTTTGATGTCAAAGTTGGCACCAACCCAGACACAGCAGCCCAAGCCTTGGTCACGCAAGTGCAGCGCTTGAAGACGGCTGGCGCCAAGCATATTTTGATCATGCCCGTGTTGGAGCTCTCTAGAACACCATGGGGACGAGCCACAAGCTTTGACCCAAGTGCTCATCCCAGCGCGACGCCTGCTGTCAGTTTGACAAACAGTTTTAACGAAGCTGTGTTGCTAGCTTTAAGCACCGCGTTCGGCGGTCAAACCCCTAACTCTGTGATTTATGCCAATGCCTCAGGTGTGAATCCATTCTTTTTGACGGCGACATCGCAGGCTGTTTTCAGCCCATTTACAGATACGGGCTTCAGCAGCACTGTTGCGGCAGGGACTACGCCAGCGTGTGGGAACGCAACCTTGTTCACGGGTTGCACGTCAGCTGCGGCGAATGCGAGTTACACCACCATGATGTTTGCTAATGGCATTCACCTTACCCCCGCGGGTAACCGTTGGGTGGCCCAATTCTTGTACAACGCCACTGCACAGGGCTGGCGTTAATCACAATTGCCCTGTTCAAAATTCAGCGCAATGTTAGGCCTGCCTTTTATCAGCTGCAACGCGCTTTTCCACAAGGCCGCTGGACTTAGAAATATCAAAATAATGGCCATCATTTCTCGCGAGAACGAAACGTCATCACGAATCTAGCACCCGCCTTTGTGGCAGTATCTAGTACCAAGAAGCCTTGATGGTTTTCCATGACGGCTCGACTGAGCCACAAACCAAATCCCATGCCATCGTTTTTGGTTGTTCGGAACAGTTCAAATATTTCCTCTGCTAGCTCAAGCGGTACGCCCACTCCACTGTCCTTAACACTCAGAAGTATCTTTTGATCTTCCTGAGAAGATGAAATCACAATCGAACGCTCTCCATCGAAAGCCTCTAATGAATCTATGGCGTTATTTAGCAAATTCAAAACAACCATTTCCAATTGGGATTGATTGCCACGAACAATCAATTCAGCGTCAACATTCACAATTAGGCTAATATTTTTTAATTCACATTCATCCTTTATTAAAGCAATTACGACTTGAACTAGATGGGCAATGTGGAGATCTTTGAAATCTGTGTGATTGTTATGAAAAACTCTTTTTACATTCACAATGATCTTGGATATATTGTCGATATCGTTGATTAAATCATTCAAGTTAGATTTAATTAATGCATCGTTAGGTGATTTATCTGCTAAAGCCAATAAGTATTCACCATTAAGTCGAGCTGCAGTAAGCGACTGATTGATTTCATGGACAAATGATGATGCCATGATGCCCGCTCTACTAGATTTGACGGATGAAGACAGCGATGTCAAAAGTCTATTTTTCTCTAAAAGAACTAAAGACAATTCATGGTTTAGATGGTCAGCATTTTTTAGTTCTTCATTTAGTGCGTTGATTTCTTTTGACTTTACCAACTCCATACTTAGTGCTTTCTTTTCAGATGACCAGGCTTTTTCCATGTAGTAACCATTGATGGCAAAAAGGGTGAGTACATTCGCTGCCATGACTGCCCAGCGGCTGGCAAATGCTGCCACACCTTCGCCAAAGATATTTATATTGGTTGGATCGTTTCCCCAAGCAATCACATATGTTCTAAGTGAGTAGGAAATCAATGATAAAAACGAAAAAATAATCACCAAGTTCAGAAAAAGGCCTCGCTCTACCTTTTTGTGTTGAATTAACTCATAGATGTTCCAAACCATACTAATGCTCAACACACCCATGATCAGCGCAACACATTCTTGAAAGGTGCCAAATTTACGAAAGTATTCATAAAAAAATGCAAACATGACAACTGCTACAGCGGCCAAATAAACAAGTTTTTCATTGACTTTTGTGTTCCAACTTCTATACAAAAACCCGAGCGAAAATGAACAGGCCAGCAGACATGAAACTGCAAACGTTATCAAAACTGCACTGGTAAAAGGCGTTAGTGCATAAATAGCATAGGCTGCACCTATAAAAGCTAATGCTGATCGCCAGAAGTTATTCATCTGGCTGTTGACTTTTAAGTCAATAAATGCCGAAATTGACAGCCCAAAGATGAGTAATAAAAAGCCTAAAAAAGAAATGACATTGATGTCTAACATGGGTAGATATTAACTAGGTAAGCCATTTGGCAAAGAGTTATTTTGACTGCTAGGCAGTCCAAGTTCTGCAAGTGGCACAGTTGTTTAGTTTGATGGATTGCGATAGGTTTATATTTTCCATTTGCAAACGCATCTTGATCAAAAGGATTTCTTGTTTTGACCCATAGAGCCAGTGACACGGCCGCCCTTTTGTATTTCAAGTTCGCCATAGATTAATTTGCCATGGATTAACCCTGTTGAATGCACGAGAACATGCTCGGAGCATGAAACATCGTCATGAACTTGACCGTGTATGGCCATTTCACGCGATGTGATTTTTCCTTTGATCACTCCGTTTTCGCCTACCTGCAACTCATCAACACTTATATCTCCTGTCACAGCTCCGTTGATAAATGCCTTGCCACTTGCCGTTATTGATCCGACAAAAGTGACGCCGTGCCCAATGGTGATGCTGTTGCTGAGATTCAAATTGTTCAAACCAGTTTTTTCTTCATTCATATTTTTGTTCTTTCAGGGTGATAGTCTGGGTGCTGGTACTGGGAAGTCTTAAAAGATTGCCTTGATAAAAGAGCTGAAATGCATTCAAGTTAAGACTAAAAATCTCGAACGGCTGACGGCCTCTAATGGTTTGAGACTGCAAGCTTCTTAACTGCAAAACCTGTGTCTTTCTTGTTGCATCTCTAACGCAGATTGCCCCATCTGTATTGGCGACAACGTGAACATAGTCGCCAGGCTTAGACGGCAGGTTTGCAAATATCGCTGCTGGTTCTTGACTCCATTGGCACTCAACTGGGCTGTCTTTAGGTTTTTCTAAAACAATTGGGACAGTTAAATCGACAGTCTTGGATTCACCAGCTATCTTTGCAACGGGTGTTTTGTTTATTGGCTCGTGATTAGCATTGACAGTTGCTATTTCACTTTGACGGCCAGAACTGAGAAGGCCCCAATAAACCAACGATGCGACGACCACGACTGCACCGATGACCTTGGGTTGAAGACATTTTTTTGAAATGACTGTGTAGTCAATAGCTGGATATGAGGTCTCGACTTTATCGATGGGAATCTCTTGTGCTTGGCGTGAGTCTTGAACAGCGTCATCAACGTATGGTTGAACATCTGCCCCAAAGTGCGTTAGCAACCGACGGCCTGAAGCTAGTTTTATTGCTGGGGTATAAAAGCTGCTGTCTCCACCATCTTCTAACTGTTTAATTTGTAATATAGACAAACAATGCGTTCTTGCAAGCGTTGATATTTCAACCCCAGCCGCTTCACGCAAATTTTTAAGCAAATCCCCATCTGCGGGCAACCAGACTTGAACTGTCACGCTCTGTTCCTGGCTCTATTTTGATAAAAGGGACTGAAATTTAACGCTAGGCTTGTTTTGATCTCGAACAGACTTGAGGTCCTCTCTTCGCTTCCTGATCCAAGTCATCGGCGTTGTCGTTCTGTATTTTGCGAAGGAAGATTGAATTGAGAGATGGTCAAAGCCTGACACTTGCATCAATTGAGACCAACCAATTTGCTCATGAATATGAGCGTCAATCCACTCGCACAGCGCCTCGAACTGCTCCTTGCTAAGTGCTTTGTGTGTTGAATCTTCAGTTGCGCCCATGACATGCTTCTAAATAAATTGAACCGTTAAAGACGGCGTTAATGACGGTTTAATCATTAATTTGAATTCTTTTTGGCATTTCGAACCACCCCGAATTGGGGAGGGTGATGAGCAGTCGATCAATTGAAAACCTTAGAACCCATTGCATTTCATGTGGATGAAAAAAAACAGGCAGCAAGATCTTCCACATCCAATGAAGCACAGCATTTAGAAATTTTTGTATTAGAGTGACCCAAAATCAAACCTATGAAACTCATGACCATTGATCGTGTCTACTTAGTCGATGACAACGCGAAGATCCGACAACACCTCAATGCTTTGCTCGTCAGTAAGGGGTATGTCGTGTACGAATTTGAAAGCGCTCAAGCGTTTTTGGATCGACATGTGCAACTTGTGCATCCCTGTGTACTGGTTTTAGACATGCGAATGCCCAAACAAAGTGGGCTTGATTTACAGATTCACTTGAATTTACAAAAAATTTATGTACCCATCATTTTCATAAGCGGAGAAAGCAAGCATCAAGAAATCATTGACGCGATGAAAGGCGGTGCAATTGAGTTTTTATGGAAACCGTTTAAAAGCGATGACTTGATAGCCGCCATCCAACGTGGAATTGATTTAGATAAAAACAATACAAATTTAGTCCAAAGAAAAATAAAACTGAATTCATTGAAATTAAATTTGACCAACCAAGAGAATAAAGTTTTCTTACTTTTGTTCAAAGGACTAGGAAACAAAGAAATTGGTAAAGAGCTTGGTGTTTTAGCAGACACCGTTAAAAAATATCGAGCTCAAGTCCTAGAAAAAATGGAAGTTAAAAATATCAATGAACTCCTGACACTCTGGGACGGCATTGACCCCCAGATTTAGTGGCTTGTGACTTACCAGACTGTCTATGAATCCCCCGCTGAGGCCTCGCGCCCAAAGCGCAAGCGCATCACCAAAATACTGGCCGCTAACAGTAATGTGATGATGTTGGCAATCACCACGGGCCAGGCTTCAATGAGCAGGCCATAGGCCAACCACAGCGCAATGCCAAGCGTGAACGCGCTGTACATGCCCAAAGACACACCGCTCACATCGCGGGTCTTGAAGGTCAGCCACGCTTGCGGCACAAAGCTCGCGGTGGTGAGGCTGGCTGCGGCGTAGCCGATCCATTCGGTGAGGTTCATTCAAGTCCTTGTGAATTAAGGCTGCTTGCCAGCCCAGTCAATCATCGCGTCCAGCGCAGCGCGCGCGGCATGCGCATTGGCGTGATGCAAGATGGCCACCACCACCCAGCGCTTGCCGCTTTCGGTGTCCACATAGCCCGCCACGCCCGCGACATCGCGCAAGCTGCCAGTTTTCAAATGGGCGCTGGCTTGCGCTTTGCTGCGCTTCATCGTGCCATCCAAGCCCGTCACGGGCAGCGAGCTCATCAGCTCAGACATGTGGGGCGAGGCCCAAGCCACTTGCAGCAAACGGGCCAGGGCTTGCGCGCTGATGCGTTCTTCGCGGCTCAGACCCGAGCCATTGTCAAAGGTGGGCATGTCGCCGCCCACGCGTTCGCGCCACCAGCGCTGCATCACCTCGCGTGAGGCGTCAAAGCTGCCCACGCCGCGTTGTTGCTGGCTGAGCGTGAGAAACAGCTGCTGCGCCATCACGTTGTTGCTGAACTTGTTGATGTCCCGCACCACTGCGGCCAGCGGGGGTGACGCGGTCTCGAACAGCGCTTGTGCGCCGTCGGGCGTTGCGCCGTTGCGCACGCGGCCCTGCAGACGTCCGCCGAGTTCGCGCCATGTCGCTTCGACCAGCCGCGCGTTGTAGCTCGATGGCTGAGGGTAGGCCAGCGGCCAGCTGCGCTCGCCGCACGACAGCGGGTAGCTGCCCGTCAGCCGCAGCCGGTCGGGGTCGGAAAGATCGGCCCTGAGCCCAGTGCGCCAGTCGCCGCACTCGCCGCGC
>JAVLFR010000145.1:0-6596 GCA_046052785.1 Limnohabitans sp.
GGCCATATTGGCATCGAGATGTTGAAAAAAGTACCCGGTTAAATCGGGGTTACCCTAGGCAAAAGCACCGCTCTGTCGGTGCTTTTTTTATTGCGGGTAAAGTAAACCGTATGAGCGTTACCCAATCCACGTTAAAGCCCCCCGCTTCTCTGTCCAGCAGCGCGGCGGCAGCCAATGCGGCAGCAGCCAGCTTTGCTGCGTTGACGGAGAAACTCAGCTACCTCAACCCAGAGGGCTTGGAGATGGTGCGCCGCGCCTACCGCTATGCCGATGAAGCTCATTTGGGACAACTGCGCAACAGCGGTGAACCCTACATCACCCACCCCATCGCTGTGGCCGCGCAATGTGCGGAATGGCGGCTCGATGCCCAAGCCCTCTCGGCTGCACTGCTGCACGACGCGATGGAAGACTGCGGCATTTCCAAAACCGACTTGATCGAGCGCTTTGGCATTCAGGTGGCCGACTTGGTTGATGGCCTCACCAAACTCGACAAGCTGGAATTCAACACCCGAGAAGAAAGTCAAGCTGAGTCGTTTCGAAAAATGTTGCTGGCCATGGCGCGCGATGTGCGCGTCATCCTGGTGAAGCTGGCCGATCGCAGCCACAACATGCGCACTATGGGCGACATGCCACGCGCCAAATGGGCCCGCATCTCCAACGAAACGCTTGAGATTTACGCCCCCATCGCCCACCGTTTGGGCCTGAACCAAACTTACCGCGAACTGCAAGAACTGGCTTTTCAACACCTGTGGCCTTGGCGTCATCAAGTCCTGAGCAAAGCCATCCAAAAAGCCCGTCACCGTCGCCGCGACTTGATACAAAAGGTGGAGCAAGAAGTACAAGCCTCGCTGTTTGATGCGGGTCTGCACGTGCGTATTTCAGGCCGCGAAAAAACGCTGTATTCCATTTATAAAAAAATGGAAGGCAAGAACCTCAGCTTTGCCCAGGTGACCGATATTTATGGTTTTCGTCTGATCGTGCCCCATGTGATTGACTGCTACACGGCCTTGGGTGTGCTGCACCAGATGTACAAGCCCGTCCCTGGCAAATTCAAAGACCACATTGCCATTGCCAAACTCAACGGCTATCAGTCCCTGCACACCACCATCGTGGGGCCGTCGGGCCTGAATGTGGAATTTCAAATGCGCACAGATGCCATGAATTTGGTCGCTGAGACCGGCGTGGCTGCGCATTGGTTATACAAAGACAACGGCTCGAGCAACGAAGCCAACTTAGGTAATAAGTGGTTGCAGTCGTTGTTAGATATTCAAGACGAAACCCGTGATGCCACCGAGTTTTGGGACCATGTCAAAGTCGATCTGTTCCCCGATGCGGTGTATGTATTCACCCCCAAAAGCAAAATCATGGCGATGCCGCGCGGTGCCACCGTGGTTGACTTTGCCTATGCCGTTCACAGCGATGTGGGTGACCGGACCATGGCCGCCAAGATCAATGGCGCGCAAGTGCCACTGCGCACCGAACTTCGCAACGGCGACATCATCGAAGTCATCACCTCAACGGTCGCATCGCCCAACCCCGCTTGGCTAGGATTTGTGCGCACCGGCCGCGCACGCTCAAAAATTCGCCACTATCTCAAGACCATGGCCCACAGTGAGTCTCAAGAGTTGGGTGAAAAGCTGTTGGCCCAAGCGCTACGCGCGGAAGGCATTGAGCAAATGCCCGCCCTCGAAGGTGAACATGCGCTCTTGTGGGACAAGCTGTTGCAATTCACGGGCAGCAAAACCCAAGCTGATTTGCTGACCGACATTGGCCTTGGCAAACGCGTGGCCAGCATCGTGGCCAAACGTCTGACCACATTGTTGTCAGACACAGGCCTCAAACCCAATCCACTGCTGTTGAGCCGCGAGCGCTTCACCGCACACGAAAACGTATCCCAAGGCAGTGTCACCGTCGATGGCAGCGAAAACGCATCGGTTCAATACGCCAGTTGTTGCCGCCCTGTGCCGGGGGACACCATCGTAGGCTACCTGGGTCGAGGCGAAGGCTTGGTGGTACACACTGACACTTGCGGCGTGGCACAGCGCCTGAAATACAAAGACAGCGAACGATTCATTGCCGTGGAATGGTCGGACGAGCCGACGCGCGCCTTTGAAGTCGCCACCGTCGTGACCGTGAGCAACGGCAAAGGCGTGTTAGCACGTGTCGCCTCCGCCATCACCAGCGCCGAAGCCGACATCACCCACGTGTTGATGGCGGATGAAGTCAGCGGGCAAGAAGCCACAGATTTACGTTTTCTCTTCACGGTGCGCGACAAGGCCCACCTCGATGCCGTCTTGGCGAACCTACGGCGCGTTCCTGCGGTACTGCAAGCCCAACGTGTCATGTCGGGCGTGGGGCGCGAACACTAAAGCAGCGCTTGGGGTGCGGGATAGCGTACGTCCAGCACTTCCACCTCTTGCACACCCGCAGGCGTAATCAACTTGACCACATCACCTGCGCGAGCTTTGAGCAAAGCGCGTGCGATGGGCGACACCCACGTCACCTGCGCTTTCAAGCTATCGGCCTCGTCAATTCCGAGAATCGTGACTGTGCGCTCTACAAGTGCCTCGTCCACGTAGGTGACGGTGGCGCCAAAAAAGACTTGGTCCTTGCCATGGTGATGGCTTGGGTCAGTCACTTCTGCAATCTCTAAACGTTGGGTCAGGAAGCGAATGCGACGGTCAATTTCGCGCAGGCGCTTTTTGCCATAGTGGTAGTCACCATTTTCTGAACGATCTCCATTGCTAGCCGCCCAATGCACGATCTCGACGATCCGTGGCCGCTCGTTGTCCATCAAGTCAAACAACTCCGCACGAAGCGCCGCATAGCCTAGTGGCGTGATGTAGTTTTTGCTGCCCGCAGGCAAAGGCGGCAAGCTGATGTCGTCATCCTCGCCATCCGTTTCACGTGTAAAGGCCTTGCTCATGATTTCAAACTCAGTGACCGAGTGAACAAAGAAAAAGGGTTCACACCCGAAGATGCAAACCCTTGTTCAATTTTGGTGCGGCTGGCAGGATTCGAAGCGTATTTCCACAGACAACTGGTAGATAGAACTTGTTTCACCGTCAACAGATGAGTTGTCTTGGTTACTGACCAGTAGTTGAAATGTTCAGATTGCTTCCGGTGGTAGAGATGCTGTAGTTTTTACCATTTGGCATATTGGCTCTGATCGTATTGTTATCACCTATTGCTTGGAGGCTCACATTGGAATTACCGTTTTGGATCACATCAAACAAATTATTATTTCCTTGCTGAACGCCAGAAAAATTATTGAAGTTCAGGTTTTGCAGCAGTTTGATGGTGTTGGCGTCGCCCAATTGGGTAGCAGTGGCTTCGTTGAACATTCCGTTTTGTAAGATGGTTGAGTAATTTGAGTCACCCGTTTGCACAGAAGTGGCGGTGTTATATGTTCCATTTTGAGTAATTTCGGTGAAATTACCTGATCCAACTCTGGCGCCTGACTGAATAATAATCGCTTGGTTGCTTTCACCCGACTGAGTAATAAAGGCACCCGACCTAGTCATAATGTGGTCTTCAGCAGATTTAAAAACTTCTGGAATCTGGGCTAAATCTGAGCCAAATGCACATTGGAAAACCATGAAACTAGAAATAAAAATTGCTAGCTTTGTAAGATTTCTCATTTAAAAATTTTCCTATAAGCTTCAAAGATGTCTTCATTAGCCTTGTTGTTGCCAGGCGTCACACGCTCAGATAAACTAGGGGCTACTGTAGCGCCAGAAGTTGAAACTGTGTTGGAATTTCTTTGTGGCAACCCAGGCGTGGGTTGTGGTGCTCTGTTAGCCAGGAACACCAACTCTTGATTTTCTTTTGGCATCAAGGGGTATACAGGCGCGATGCGCGTGTTTGGTGTCACAGTTCGCATGGCGAAGTTTGCACTTGTATTTTCCTCTTCCTCATCTTCATCTTCGGCATACGTGTCAGCTTCCTCTCTCAAGTAAGCTTGAATAATTGGATTGTTCCATTGCTTCTCGTCTTGCAATTGAAAAATTCTGTCCCGAATTCCTTGAACAGTTAGATGGATCACAGCCGCCTCAACTGCCTGTCGAAGCGCCATTTGAGCGGGCTCGTTGGTGGTGTAACCAATCTCCATTTGCAGCAATTTTTTGTAATCAACAAAAGCGTAATGGTTGGCCCCCAAAGCGTAAGAGAAAATTGTTTTTGTCACCGAAACGCTGTTGAGCACAGTGCCGTTTCTGATGTCCACAGACCTTAAACTCACCGTCACTTGGTCCACAGAGTACTTGTTGCTAGACCCTATCCCAAGGTAATTTGCACCCTTGCCGCCCGTTCTGACGTTTGACTCGTAAGCGATCACGCCGCCCTCGACAATCAGACTTGCAGGTGTGAGGTTGGGCAAATCAATAAGTGGCTTGCCCTTTTCCCCTGGAACTTCAATCGCTCTGATAAGCCTGCGTTCGGTCAGTAAATTTTGAAGTCCTTCGCGCTCAACGGGTAAAAACCAACCAGAATCCTTCAGCGCTTTGACCAACATGGCCGCAGAGCCCTGACTGACTTGGGAGGAGTTCAGGCTGTCTGGCGAGCTTTTGAATTGACCTGTTTGGTCACGAAAAGCATAGACCGCAATTGGAATTCTCTGCGTTGGCGGGGGCAGATTATTCAAATCTAAAGTGATTTCTGACACAGGCGTTAGCCTAGCATTGGACTTCACCACTGAAGGCGGCACAATAGATGAGCAGGAACACATGCCTAAAAGCAATAGGATAACACCCAAAGTTTTTAGGTGCTTCGGGTGTATGGGGGTCATGGCGCAAGAGATCCGTAGTTATCAACAACAAATTCTGTTTGGGCTTGAGTTGTTTTATCGACAGTCTTGATGGTTATCTTGCCATTGCCAGAATCGATGACTGAAATTTTAAAATTAGCAGTTTCATAATCGCCAAAAGGATTGGCTCCAGGGTTCAAAATAGCCGATTGCACTTTTGCAAAAATGGCATTTTGCAAATTTTGCTCAAATTTTTCTGTGGGCGACAAGACTGGTGCAGTAAAGGTATTTTGTGCATTGGCCAAATTTAACAACCAAGCAGCATTGTTGGGATTACCACCAATAAAACTGGGGTTTTGAAAGTTGAAATTCAAACTTTCAGCGAAAACAAAACCATTGGCAGCACAGGCTGCAAGCAATAGTGAGAAAAATGTCTTTTTCATTTCATTTCCGTTTTTGTAAAAGTTGAATATTTCACATCGACACGAGTTATGAAAACTTTAATTAATTTTTAATTCCAAATACTACATGCCATCACCGGCCATATCAGCATCGTTATCTGAGGCGCCCAATTCAATGGTGAGAAGTTTGGTAGAAACGGCCTCAAGTGATTGATCCACAAGGGCTTGTAAGGCAGATAACCTTGAGGGCAAGCTAGCGCTGAATAAACTTTGATTGCCAAAATACACAGTGACCACAGAAAACCTTTGTCTAATGCGAGTCTCGACCACCGAAAGTGAATACCTTTCAGACTCAGGCTTATCCCCCCAAGCCAAGGCAAATAGTCTATAAAACTGATAACCGGTAGCAGTCGAAGTATTGGCAACAACCACACCACTGAGTCCCTCTGAGAAAGCATTAGACACAGAAGCTTGTGGGTTTGAAATTGCTGTCGTTTGGGCGAAGCCAGTCCCTCTTAAAAATAAAAAGAGAAAAATAACACTAATGAATTTAATACGTTTGTTTTTCATAAGTTTTTGAATTAAGAGTTGCAATTTAACAGAAATGTATGATGATTTTATGACTTATTTTTATGACTTAATTTTAGTCATCACTGCAATGCACTTGGTGAAACAAATTTTCCGTCCTCACTTTGTGACGGTTCTTTAGGAGGATTTTTCTCTTTCAGGGGGTCATTCAGGGTGCTTGGATCTATGAATTTACTATTTTTATTTATATTTTTATTAATTTTTAATGCATCTCCACCCGCCTCTATAGAGCGTCCTATTTGTGCGGTAAAAACCCAGTCTCGAATCTTCGGTTTGCTATCAAAGCCTTGAAATGCTTCTGAAAAATTACCAACTTTGATAGGTTTAATTTCTGATTGACTAAAAATACCCTGAATTCGCTTGGTGTCGGGGTCAGTGACAAGTCCCCAAGTCAGGTTTCCTGTAATAGGATCTGGAAAAATTTGACGCAAGTGACGCTTTACAACTCCTGGGTTTCTCGTATCACGTAATAACTCTTGCAAACTCAGCGGCTCTTCATCTGCACCCGCCGGCGAATTCTGAGAGTAGCTGTTCAGCGCATTGGCGTATTCAGAGCCAATGGTTAACAAGGCGTCTTCTGCTGCTCGGCGGTTCATCAATGAAGTGACCTGAGCCAAAGCCGAAACAGTCAATCCAAGTATCGCAATAAAAATTAGCAGACTTAAATAAGCAAATCCTTCTTGAGATTTTTTTAATATTAAAAAATTAAACATGACGACACTCACAACTTATCGTATGTCATTCCAGACAATGATTTCCCACTGGCACCGCTTTTGATATCGTAAACCTTGCCCTTGGTTTTCTCCGCTGCCGCATTGGGTGGCGCAACGATGATCCAAGTATCACTTTTTTCGGTAATAGGA
>JAVLFR010000146.1:0-9017 GCA_046052785.1 Limnohabitans sp.
GTTCTTTATGTTCATGGCCAGCATGTCGCTGCTCTCCCTCGTGCCCGTGCTGGGTGCCTTTTTGGCCCTGATGCTGCTGCCCGCCGCCTCACTCGGGTTGATGGCTGCCGCCAGAGAGGTGGACCTGGGTAAATTTCCCATGCCACTGATCTTGTTTGCTGGTTTTCGAACTGGCCAAGATGGCAAACGCAATATGGTTGTGCTGGGCTTGATCTACGGGCTGTGCTTTGTGGGCGTGATGGGCTTGTCCACCTTGGTAGACGGTGGTGACTTTGCCAAGCTCTATTTGGTGGGTGGGTCCCTTGAGATGGACACTCTCATGAAGCCCGAGTTTCAAAACGCCATGTGGCTGTCGCTCATGTTGTATTTGCCTTTGTCGCTGGTGTTTTGGCACGCACCGGCTCTGACCCATTGGCATGCTGTGCCAGTGACGAAAAGCTTGTTCTTTAGCACCGTGGCGTGCCTGAGCAACTGGCGTGCATTCTTGGTGTTTGGCGTGATGTGGACGGCCATTTTTTTAGGCACCACCTTGGTCATCACACTGATCGGCGGCTTGATCGGCGATGGTGACTTTGCCGCCATGGCCTTGTTACCGGCCATGCTGATGTTGGCCTCGATGTTTTTTTGCTCAACGTTTTACAGCTTCAAAGACTGCTTCACCTCTGAGGTGATTTACGCGTGATCACACTTGGGTGAGTTTGGCCACACTCAGCGCTAACCACTTGGTGCCATGACGCGCGAAGTTGACTTGCGCACGGGCATCGTCATCCACACCTTCCAAGCTGACCACGGTGCCCTCGCCAAACTTAGTATGAAACACCTGCACCCCGCTACGTACCCAAGCATTGGGGCCCCGTGTGACAGGCGCTGCACGCTGAGGCACGGGCGCAGGTGCAACAGCAGTGGCGGCACCACCGCCCCATGCGTTGTTGGACCATGCAGGATTTTGCCAAGCATCGCGCCGGGTGGGCATGGCATCTGCAAACGCTGAACGTGCTGGTGTGATCCACTTCATCGTGTGCTCTGGCAACTCTTCAAAGAAGCGGCTTTTCAGGTTGTAGCGTGTTTGGCCATGCAACATGCGGGTTTGCGAATGGCTCAGGTACAAACGCTGACGCGCACGAGTGATGGCAACGTACATCAGACGCCGCTCTTCTTCAAGGCCGTCAAAGTCGTTCATCGAGTTTTCATGGGGGAACAAGCCCTCTTCCATGCCCGTGATGAACACGCAATCAAACTCCAAGCCTTTTGAGGCATGCACGGTCATGAGTTGAATCGCGTCTTGGCCTGCTTGCGCTTGGTTGTCGCCAGACTCCAGCGCGGCATGCGTGAGAAAGGCCGCCAAAGGCGACAAGGTTTCGCCCGTGTCGGCGTTGATCAGGGTTTGAGGTGCGGCAGGCGCATTGCCATCCAAAGCCACAGGCTCACCATGCTCATCCACAGGCAAGGCAATGGCATCGCGACCAAAACCTTCTTGGGTCACAAAGCTCTCAGCGGCATTGACCAATTCTTGCAAGTTCTCAATGCGGTCTTGGCCTTCGCGCTCGCTTTGGTAATGCGTGATCAAGCCCGAGTGATCGAGCAGCAGCTCAATGATTTGACGCAAGTTTTGGCCTTGCGTTTGCTCGCGCAGCACATCAATTTTGGCCACAAAGGCGCTGAGGTTGGCGCCTGCTTTGCCGGCCACAGCAGTGACCGCATCGCTCATGGCGCAGCCCATGGCTCGCGAGGCGTCTTGCAACTGCTCGACACTGCGCGCACCAATGCCACGCGGCGGGAAGTTGACCACGCGCATGAAGCTGGTGTCGTCGCGTGGGTTTTCTAACAAGCGCAAATAAGCCAAGGCGTGTTTGATTTCAGCGCGCTCGAAGAAGCGTAACCCCCCATACACGCGGTAAGGCATGGCGGCGTTGAACAGCGCAGTTTCAATCACGCGGCTCTGCGCGTTGCTGCGGTAGAGCACCGCAATCTCGCTGCGGTGCTGCACCCCATTCGCGCCATCACCATCTTTGCCATCACGCAAAAGTTGCTTCATCTCTTCCACCATCCATTGCGCTTCGGCAAAGTCGGTAGGCGATTCATACACACGCACGGGCTCGCCAGCACCCTGCGTGGTGTGCAGGTTTTTACCCAATCGTCCTTTGTTGTGGCTAATGAGGTGGTTGGCACTGTCCAAGATGTTGCTGAAGCTGCGGTAGTTTTGCTCCAACTTGATTTGGTTTGTCACGTTGTATTCGCGCACAAAATCAGCCATATTGCCCACGCGCGCGCCACGAAAAGCGTAGATGCTTTGGTCGTCGTCACCTACCGCCAAGATGGCGCCACCGCCACCATCGACAGGGCCAGCGAGTTGTTTGAGCCAGGCGTACTGCAGTTTGTTGGTGTCTTGAAACTCGTCGACCAAGATGTGCTGAAAGCGGCGGCGGTAGTGGTCGCGCAGGGCATCGTTGTCGCGCAGCAGTTCATATGAGCGCAGCATGAGTTCGCCAAAGTCCACCACGCCCTCGCGTTGGCATTGGGCTTCGTACAGTTCGTAAAGTTCCACCCGTTTACGGTCATCGGGGTCTCGCACCACCACGTCTTTGGGGCGCAGGCCGTCCTCTTTGCAACTGGCGATGAAGCGCATGGTTTGCTTAGGCGGGTAGCGCTCGTCATCCACCTGAAACTGTTTACTCAAGCGCTTGATGGCACTGAGCTGGTCTTGGGTGTCCAAAATTTGAAAGGACTGGGGCAAGTTGGCCAGCTTCCAGTGCGCTCGCAAAAAGCGATTGCACAGCCCATGAAACGTGCCTACCCACATGCCGCGCACATTCACAGGCAGCATGGCCGACAAACGGGTGAGCATTTCTTTGGCCGCCTTATTGGTAAAGGTCACGGCCAGCAAACCGCCGGGCGACACCTGCCCGGTTTGCATGAGCCACGCAATGCGCGTGGTCAGCACCCGCGTCTTGCCCGAACCCGCGCCCGCCAAGATGAGGGCGTGCGCCTGGGGCAAGGTCACCGCCGCCGCTTGTTCGTTGTTGAGGCCTTGGAGCAAGGGGGATGTGTGGGTGGATGAATGCATCGAAAGATTTTAGGTTTAGAATCAGCCACCGGGCCCAAGATTCTTGCGCTCGGTTTTTTTATGTCTGCACTTTGCACCTAAAAAACCGACCAAGCCAAGCGCTCAATCTTCAAACGTGATTTTCTGGAGCTTGGGAATATGGAAATTTTTGATTACGACAACATCTTGTTGCTGCCACGCAAGTGCCGTGTGGAAAGCCGCTCTGAATGCGATGCAGGTGTTGAGTTGGGTGGCCGCAAGTTTCGCTTGCCCGTCGTTCCCGCCAATATGAAAACGGTGGTGGATGAAAGCATTTGCTTGTGGATGGCGCAAAACAACTACTTCTATGTGATGCACCGCTTCGATCTGGACAACGTCCAATTTGTGAAAGACATGCACGCCAAGAGTGTGTACGCCTCTATTTCTCTGGGCGTCAAGGGCCCCGACCGCGCCACGGTAGACACTTTGGCCGCTGCTGGCCTGACACCTGAGTACATCACCATCGACATCGCTCACGGTCATTCCGACAGCGTGCGCGACATGATTGGCTACATCAAGGAAAAATTACCCAATAGCTTTGTCATCGCGGGTAATGTGGCCACGCCTGAGGCTGTGATCGACCTTGAAAACTGGGGCGCTGACGCGACCAAAGTGGGCGTGGGTCCAGGTAAGGTGTGTATTACCAAGCTAAAAACTGGTTTTGGCACAGGCGGCTGGCAATTGTCGGCTGTGAAGTGGTGTGCACGCGTGGCAACCAAGCCCATCATTGCGGATGGCGGCATTCGCAGCCACGGCGACATCGCCAAGAGTATCCGCTTTGGCGCGAGCATGGTGATGATTGGTTCACTGTTTGCAGGCCACGAAGAGTCGCCAGGCAAAACAGTAGAAGTGGACGGCGAGTTGTTCAAGGAATACTACGGCTCAGCCTCTGACTTCAACAAAGGCGAATACAAGCACGTGGAAGGCAAACGCATTCTCGAGCCCGTCAAAGGCAAATTGGCCAACACACTGATTGAGATGGAGCAAGATGTGCAAAGCTCCATCAGCTACGCAGGGGGCCTCAAACTCATGGACATTCGCAAGGTGAACTACGTCACGCTAGGCGGCGACAACGCAGGCGAACATCTCTTGATGTAAGCCGCGCGCTGGGGCCAAATATTGGCTCAACAAAAAGCCTGTCTGCTCTGCATGACAGGCTTTTTTATGGCGTGAATGTTTACCTGTGAAGCAGCTCAAGCGCCAAGCGATGCAAACGATGACCCGACTGGGTCATGGCTTCAACGATGCTGAAGTGCTGCAAGCCTTCCAAGCTTTCACATACCGGCACGTGGTCTTTGCCCCAAGCTTGCTGAATCAAGAAGTTGTGACGGATGAATTCTTCACTTTCCATGGCACCCGCCACGCTGAACAAAGTGCCCCGCTTGGGCGCAGGCATCCACGCTGGGCTGTTGCGCAACACCACCTCATCGCTCAAGCGCAAGCTGTCTTTGAGGTAAGGCGTGGCTTGCACTGATGCAAGTTCATACAGACCAGAAATCGACAAGGCCTTGGTGACCAAGTCTGCAGGCAAATCGGGGGCATAGGCTCTCCAATCGCAGTTGAGCAGCATGGTTACCAAGTGCCCGCCCGCCGAGTGCCCCACCAAGGTGATGCGACGGGGGTCCCCACCAAAGCGCTGGATGTTGCGCCACACCCACGCCAAACATTTGACCATTTGCAGCGTGATGTCTGACACCGTGACCGCAGGACACAGTGCATAGTTAGGCACCACCACATGCGCACCTTGGGTCGTGAAAGTAGGGGCAACAAAGGAGTGATCAGCTTTATCCAGCGAGCGCCAATAGCCACCGTGAATGAACACCACCACGGGCGCTTTTGCGCTTGCCAAGTCGGCAGGAAATATATCCAAGGTTTCGTTCAAGCCGCGGCCATAAGCCACCTCTTGAAAGCATCGCTGCGTGGCACGTACTTGGGCAGAAGCATCGCGCCAATGCGCAAAGTGCGCTTCATGCTCGGGCACCAAAGCGCGGTTGTTGTACATGCGGTCATACCAAGCAGCGTCGCGTTGTGTCATAGTTTTTTCTCTAAAAGAATTTGCACATTGGTCCAGCTGCGGTTTTGGGTACGGCTGTTTTCCAAAACTGTGCTGCTGCTGTAAGCGCTGGATGTGTTGTAGCTGAGCGGATCAAGGTTACTCAAGGTCAAACGCCACGCGGTCGAACTGTCTAATCGCCATAAACCATAGACATCCATCACACGCTTTTGGGACACAGCGTTGAGCTGTGTAGCACTTAACCGCGAGCTGTAGCCTGGGTTGTAGTTGACGTTACCACCGAGAGTGAGTGGGGCAGATTTCAATCGGTAATCCGCGCCCAAATTGGCCGTCATACTGGGTTGTTGATCAAGCCGATTCTCCGGCCCCATGACGCTCAGCACACGCGAGCGGTAAAAGCTCACGTTATTGCGCAGGTCAATCTGAGGGGCGTCGGCGATCCACTGGCTCATGCGGAACTTGGCTTCTAGCTCGATGCCTTCTGTGATGGCCTCGCTGATGTTTTGAGGACTCGACAACCAGCGACCCGAGGACTCTTGGCTGATGACATTGCGAATGAGGTTTTGCACACGGCGGTGAAACACACTGGCACTCAGCACACCGCCTTGGGGCAAATAACGCTCCACGGCCACATCCACACCGGTAGCAATTTCGGGTTTGAGGTTGGGGTTACCGGAGACATCAGGATTGGTGGCGCTGTTGTCATCCCGTGTAAAAGTACGCCGCGCCAGCAGAGTGGGCATGCTGGGTGTTTTAAAACTGCGAGTAAGGCTCATACGCACTTGATCACGGCTGTCTGGGTTGGGCCGCCACATAGCATGCAGGAGTGGCGTGAACACATTGTTTTGGTTGGTCACGTCGCCTGCACTGGTTTTGCCCTCGGTGGTCAAGCCTTCGTGGCGCACGCCAAGGTGCGAAGACCATTGCGGTGTCAGTTGCCACTCATCCTGCGTGTAAAGGGCGTATCGGAAAGAACTTGCCCTGTAATCAGCAGTCCCTGCAATGGCCGCATTGGCTTGGTAAGCACCCACCACATTTTGGGTGCGACGAACCGACTCGACTTCCGCGCCACTCACCCATTGGTGCCCCCCTCCCATCACGTTGGTGTACTTGCCGCTGAGATTGGCTGAACGATCTTGCACACGCGAGTTTTCTGAGAGGCTTGGAATGAGCACGGTATTGGTGGAAGTTTGTTGAAATTCATTGTGACTATTCCAGCCCCCCACATTGAACTTCATTTCCATATTGCTGTCCGTCGACAGCTTGCGTCGCCACTGACCATTGATCCGTACAACTTCAAAATGGTTTTTGTTTTCGCTGGTGGCTGTTGCGGGACTTCCTGCCAAAGCCGCCCCGTTGAGGGACTCCGTGGCTTGCATCATCCCTGGTGTCTTGCCCTGCGACAGTAAAACAAACGGCATGAGTGTGAGCGTCTCCCCTGGGTCACCCTTGAGTTGCAAGCGTGCAGTGGCATTCACGCCTTCGCGGTTGTAATGGCTGTCACTCACGCGGCGGCGTTGCGTGAGGCCATTGCCATCGGTTCGGGTTAAATCGTTTTCACTGTGGTCGGGTGCTGCATAACGGTTGACCGAGAGGGTGTAGTTGGCCGACCACTTGTCAGCATCTTGGTACTTGACCAAAGAAGCCGTGGGCGAGGCATAGCCCCCCTGAAATGACGAGCCCACCTTCAACTCGGTGGGCATGCCTTTACGCCCTTCGCGGGTGATGATGTTGATGGTGCCCGCAATCGCTTGGGCACCTGTCTCCGCTGTGGGGGCACGATAGATTTCAACACGTTCAACCATCTCTGGCGTGAGGGACTCGACCGAAAAGCCGGGAGGTACGCGTTGGCCATCGAGCAAGATTTGTGTGTAGCCTTGGCTCAAGCCACGCATGCGAATGCCGCCGCCCCTGCCGGGCGCACCGCCCAAGGTGATACCGGGCATGCGCTTTAAAATTTCGCCCAGGTTGGCGTCACCTTGTCGCTCAATCTCTTCGCGTCCAATCACAATTTTGCTGGCTGTGGATTCACGTCGTTGCTGGGTGTCGTTGTCTCTGCCACTGGTGATTTCAACTCGCCCTAGGTCAGATGTGACTGCTGTAGGAGTAGGCGTTTGCTGCGCCATAGCAGCCAACGTGCTGAGCGCAAAAGGCACAATGAGTGCGCGGTGGGGAGGCTTGAGTTGCATGGTAAAAAGTTTACCGAGGTATGGATGACCTTGCCGTGTAAAGTGCAGGTTTTCTTTTTCTCGCAAGTTCCATGAGCCAAGCTGCTGCGCCACACACCTACGAAATCAAAAGTGCCTCCCTGCCTTTGGTCTCTTTTCTTCTTAAAACGCCAGACTCATCAGCCCTGCAAGCCGATCTGGCGCGCCGTTTGGGGCCAACCCCTGGTTTTTTCGATCATGACCCTGTGGTGATCGACCTCAGCGCCCTAGATGACCCACACCACCAACTTGACCTGCCCTCGGTGTGCTTGCTGTTACGCACACACCTCATGTTGCCTGTGGCCGTGCGTGGCGCAAATGAACACCAATTAGCTAACGCACGCGCAGCAGGTTTATTTGAAGCCAGCGATCTGAGCATTCAAACACCAACCCAACGGGTTGAAACGGTGGTTCAAGAGGTGATCCGTGAGGTTGAAGTGGTGCGCGACATGCCTGCCCATCAGGGTCCAGCGATGGTCATAGATAAACCGCTGCGCTCTGGCCAGCATGTGTATGCCAAGGGTTGCGATTTGATTGTGCTGGCCATGGTCAACCCGGGTGCAGAAATCATGGCCGATGGTCACATCCATGTGTACGCCCCTCTGCGAGGCAAAGCGATTGCGGGAGCCCGCGGCGACGAACATGCGCGCATCTTTACCTCCTCGTTAGAAGCCGAGCTGATTTCGATTGCGGGCACTTACCGCACCAGCGGAGACGCCCCTTTGCCCGCTGACGTGGCTGGCAAAGCCGCGCAAATCAGCCTTCAAGGCGATAAGTTGGTGATGCAAGCACTGTAAAATGGCAGATTAATTTTTAGAACAACTTAGGGCTTTTTTCATGACAAAAATCGTGGTGGTGACTTCTGGCAAGGGCGGCGTAGGAAAAACCACGACCAGCGCCAGTTTTTCCTCTGGCCTTGCTTTGCGAGGCTTCAAAACGGTGGTCATCGACTTTGACGTCGGTTTGCGTAACCTTGACCTCATCATGGGCTGCGAGCGCCGTGTGGTGTATGACTTCATCAACGTCATCAACGGCGAAGCCACACTCAACCAAGCCTTGATCAAAGACAAACAATGCGACAACTTGTTTGTGCTGGCTGCCTCTCAAACACGCGACAAAGATGCCCTGTCACAAGACGGCGTGGCGCGCGTGTTGAACGAACTCAAAGACATGAAGTTTGATTACATCGTGTGCGACTCGCCTGCAGGCATTGAAGTGGGCGCCATGATGGCCATGCACTTTGCCGACGAAGCGCTGGTGGTGACCAACCCCGAAGTGTCATCAGTTCGCGATTCAGACCGTATCTTGGGCATGCTCTCGAGCAAAACCAAACGGGCCATCGAAGGCGACACGCCCATCAAAGAACACCTGCTGATCACACGCTATAACCCAAGCCGTGTAGAAGAAGGCCACATGCTCTCGCTTGAAGACATTCAAGACATCTTGCGTATTCCTTTGATTGGCGTGATTCCCGAATCTGAAACCGTATTGACCGCTTCCAACCAAGGCTTGCCCGCCGTTCATTTAGAAAACACGGATGTTTCTGAAGCCTACAAAGACGTCATCAGTCGCTTCTTAGGTGAAGATGTCCCGATGCGCTTTACCGAGCATGTCAAGCCAGGTTTTCTCAAACGTATGTTCGGCGGAAAGTAAGCCATGTCAGTGCTCCTGTCTCTTATACACATCTGACGCTGCCGACGATCGCATAAGTGTA
>JAVLFR010000147.1:0-7926 GCA_046052785.1 Limnohabitans sp.
GGACCAGTAATCCACCTCCAAGCTGAGTTTGTCCCGAGTCCCTCAACACGACGAGCGCCCAGCCATGCGGGGTTGTAACTCACTGCCTGGCTGGCGATTGCGTTTTCTAGTCTCGTGGTGATGGTTGCTAAATAGGTGTCACCCGTATTTGCACCTGTGCCTGATGCTGCAGCATTTTTTGCGGCAGTCCAGTCAGATGTCAACGCCACGCCAAGATATTGGTTTGCTGAGTCAATGCTGCCGTTAAATAAAACGGTACCGCCTGAAGTACTGACGGCAAGGCCACCGAGGTTACCGATTAGCGTCTGCCCATATACGGACAAATTACCTCCGTTCGTTGCCCATGTCACGCCAGTTGAGCCGTTGACATAAACATCACCCCCGACTTGTGTAGTCACCCCACCAAAGTTAATCGTGCTGCCGTCACCAAAAGCAATATTGCCACCGTTAGAGCTGAGGTTGCTGTTGATGATGACAACCCCAGCACCATTTTTGTCCGAGTCTGCAAGCAGATTGATATTCAACTTATTGGAAGTACTTGAGACGCTGGAACTGACAACCACATTGTTTTTTGCGCTCAACGTCAGGCTGGCATCAGCACCCGTGGACTTACTGATCGCAGCATTTACCTGAAGATCACATATGTTGAGCCCTGTAGCGGTACAACTTAAAGCACTCGTATTACCCAGTGATACAGCGCCATTAATTATTAAGTTACCGACAGAGGAAAGCGTAATGCCACCAGTCACCGCCAAACCCGAGGAGTTAACGGTCAGCGCTTGAGCATTACTCAAACTGAGCGAACTGATATTGCTGGCTTGTAGGTTGGTGATGTAGTTGGAGGCAACGGATAGGTTAACGCTAGGTTTGTTGGTGCCGGCATTGGATGACCCTAGAACAAGAGTGTTTGCTGTGATGACACCTGTCGAGCCTTGGGTGATGCTGCTCGTTGCATTTGCGGTCAGAGTGCCGCCAATATTGATTGCGGCATCGGTCGCAATATTGCCAGTGGCTTGCAAGACAACGCTTAAGTTTGAGCCGCTGATGCCGCCTGGGTAGGCGGGCGCGTATTCAAAGACAATATTTCCTGATGAGTTCAGGGTCAATGTTCTCGCGGTACCGTTGTAGGTAATAGGACCGTCACCCTGAGAAATGATGTTCGCACCTGAAGTTGATTGGATCGTGACGTTGTTGCTGGCGAGCGCACTTTCAATGGTTGTGCGGGCGATGTAGCTGTTAACACCATCATTGCTGCCGTTGCCCACAATCGTTGTGGTGCCTGATGCGGTGGACGAAGAGAAATTTGGACCGGTGGCGTTGATGCGAATGTCCATCGGGTCGAGCAGCCAATTACCAACAGAACCTATCGCTGAGAAGGTGTCAACGCTGATGCCATCTACCCACAGTACATGGCCCGAGGTTTCAACCCGCCCACCATTACCGCCATTCACACCACCTTTGGCATAAATGCTCCCATGCACCGCAGTGACCGAGTTGGCGTTATGAATATCACTCCACAACACCACCTCCCCGCCATCTCCACTCAGGGTGGCGCTGGCGTCAATGCGGCTGTCGGCGCTCATGGTCACGGTGGTGGCCTGGCGCAGTGGGCCGCTGCCTTGCCAACCGCCGCCTATCCACACGGTGCCGCCTTTTGTGGCGCCTGTGGCTTCGATCAAGGTGCCTGAATCAAGGGTGATGTCATCGCCCTCCACCGCCACGCGGCCCGCTTGGGCGCGGGCGCTGTTGGCGCGCAACACGGTGTGGGTGCTCAACAGCACCGCGCCTTTCACAGGCGCTTGGGCGGGATTGTCCGAAGGAGTGGGCACGCCATCGGCCTGAATGTGGATACGTCCAGCCCCGCCCTCGCCCGAGGCGTCTAGCACGGCGGTGGTCAGGTCTACCCTGCGTGTGGCTTGCAAATGGATGGTGCCGCCCAGGGCGTTGGCCACGATGTGCGTGGGGTCGCTCACCACGCCGTTGGCAAACACACGGCCACTCAGGGCGATAGCTTGCGCGGCTGCAATGTCAATCGTGCCTGCTTGCGTGGCAATGGCCGACACATCTAACAAACCCGCGCTTGTTTGGGTGAAGGTCACAGCCTGAATGCTGATACGGCCATTTTCTGCCGCCAAATTGCCGCTATCGGGGAAAGAATTTGCCGCTAAGTTAGTGGCTAGTAAGTTGTTAGCCGTTATTGCGCCGCTGTTTTGAACATCGGGTGCATTAAGCGTGATGCTGCCCGCGGGCCCAGCGTTGGCCCCCCCCGTGGCATCCGCCTTGATCGAGCCACTGTTCAATATGCTGCTGCTAGCCTCTAACAAGATACGCCCAGCTCGGCGCACCAAGCCAGCGGCCTCAATGGTGCCGCTGTTGTTGACCACGCCGCTTTGCAAGCGGCTGGCCGCTTGGGCCGACAAAATGATCAGGCCACCCGGTGCGCGGATGGCGTTTTTGTTTTCCACCAAGGTGTTGATGCTGGCCGCCGTCACGATGACGCGGCTCAGGGCCCCGCCGCCGTCAAACTTCAACTCAAAGGATTCGCCCGCCGCCATGGCCACGGAACCAAGGTTGGCCACGATGACGCCCTGGTTACGCACCTCGGGCGCCAGCAAGGCGATGTAGCCGCCCAGCGCGGCGCGCAGCTCGCCATCGTTGTCAACTTTGCCCGTGGCGCCGTTGCGGCTGAGCTTGAGCTGGCCGTCCATGAAGTCTTTATTGGTGGTGTTGTGCGTGGTGGCGACCAAGCCGCCCACATCGACGCTGGACGACTTGCCAAAGTACACGCCCTCAGGGTTAACCAGCACCACAGCGCCAGGCGCCGTGATGCGACCCAAGATCTGGCTGGGCTGGGTGTCGGCCACACGGTTGAGCGTGCTCGCCTGGGCGTTGGGCTGCTGGAAATTGACGGTGGCGTCTTTGCCCACGTTGAAGGTGTTCCAGTCCACCACGGCGCGCTGGCTGGTTTGGTTGACGTTCAGGGTGTTGCCCGTCTGGCTCAGGGTGGCTTGGCCCGCATTCACCTGGCCGCCAGTGGGCAGCTGGGTGGCAGCCACGGCAGCTGGCGGGCTGACAGTGGCCGTGGTTTGCGCCAGCACGGGCACTGAGAACAGACCCGAAATACCTAGAAGGTGC
Source organism: Limnohabitans sp. (assembly GCA_046052785.1). GTDB lineage: Bacteria > Pseudomonadota > Gammaproteobacteria > Burkholderiales > Burkholderiaceae_C > Limnohabitans. The sequence continues at coordinate 3,136 of JAVLFR010000147.1, forward strand.
GTCACCACATATATACAAGCACGTGTCGGCTTAAACCGTCCACGCGCGCCCGCACGCAGACGTGGCAGAACATCTGAATCGAAGGGGCGTGTTTGTACGGTGCGTAGCATTGCCATTCCGATTCGGATTGGCGGCTGACTTCTTGAGGGATTCAAGCCAATTTTTTTCGTAAGTTCGCGATCAGCAATTTCGCTAGAAAGGCACCGTGAGTTGTAGCCAGAATCGGTTGCGGTCGCGCGTGCCGTCTTGGTCCGTACCCGTTTGGGTCGGGTTGGGGTTTTGGCCGCTCTTGCGCGCCCAAGTGGCCTTGAGGCTCACGCCATCGCTCAAGGTATAGCCTAGGCTGGCCCCATAACCTTTGTAGGTATTTTGGTTGTGCTGCGGCCCGCCCGGGAAGTTGGGGTCGTGTTGCAGCCAGACTTGGCCCCAGTCGAAGAAGGTCGCCATGCTGATGCCGTTTTCTAGCTGGTGCCTGAGCTCAAGCTGGATGAGCTGTGCGTCCGAGCCCGATCCCTCGCCCGTGGGGTAGGCGCGCACGCCGTTCATGCCGCCGAGCTGCATTTTTTCAGACGAGTCCAGGTTTTTGTCGGCCAGTTGCCCAGTGAACGACACAAAAGCCGAGGTTTGGGTGGTGAGGGCTTGTTGCCAGGTGCCGTTGAGGCGTATTTTATTAAAGGTGCCCGCCGTTTTGGGGCCATTTAGATCAGTAGACTGGTTCAAGGAGCCGTCTAGGTTGATGTGGCCGTTGGTGAGTTGCGCCGAATAGGTGCCCGTGCCGCCGCCTGGGTTGAGGTCGCGGTAAAAGCCCGCCACTTGCGCGGCCATGACTTGGGCTTTGTAGTCCGACATCAACAAGCCCTGGGCCGAGGTGTTTTGAAACTGTTTGGCATCTGCCGTGAGGGTGACGGTGGCACTGCGGTCATCCGCACGCAGCAAGGGGTAAACCCACTCCATGCCCTTGGTAATCGCCCTACCAAATGCGCCAACCATACCCTGGTCGCCCACCACCACGTCGTAGTTCATGAACGAGGTGTTGACGCCAAAGCGCCAGCCGTCCAGGCCCACGGGCAGGCTATAGGCCATGCGGATGTACTCGCTGCCGCGGGTGTGCACGGCCACGAGGTTGAATAGATCGGCCAAATCATTGGGGTTGAACCAGGTCAAACTGGCCATGACACGCATGAAGCCTGTCGAGCGCGAGCCGGCGTTGTCCATGGTCAACTCGGTTTGACGGGTGCGGCCTTGGTATAACTTAAGAAGTAGTTCGGTCTCGCCTGCTTCGCTGCCTTGGCGCAGCGAGCCCTGAGCGGTCATACCTGGCAAGTCGTTGGCCAGGGCCAAGGCGCGGTCAAGCGACTTGGTGTTCAACGGCTGGCCAATCGGCTGCTGGGCTTGAATAATGGCCTCGACGTGGGCTTGGGTGTTGGGCAGGTCGGCGAGTTCTTGCTCGACTTCAACTTTGGAGAATACCGATTCAATGACATCGACCGTCAACACCCCGTCCGTCAGGTCTTGCGGCGGCAAGATGGCGCGGGCGAGGTAGTTGTTTTTGCGGTAATACTGCTCGACCACCATGCCAATTTCCAGCATTTGCTCGTAGGTCATGGGGGTGTTGAGGAAGGGCTCGACCATGCCTTTGAGCTCCATATCGCTCAGGATGGTGACGCCCGTGAATTGGATGTTTTTCAAGCTGATCAGCGCTTTGGCGGCTTCTTCCACCTCTTGCTGCTCTAAGACTTTTTCCATGGCCGCGTCCAGCATGGTTTGCGGCGCGGCCTTGCCTGGTGCGGGTTTGGCATAGTTTTGACCCGTGATGGCCTGCGCCCATTGGGTCACGGGCAGATCGGTTTTTTCCTCAATCGCGCGCAATACACTGCCTGTATTTTTTGGCAAAACGGGGTCGTAGAGGTTCAACGACCCGGCCAAAAGACACAGGAAGACCATCGCAGCAATGATTCGCGATCGGGTTAATTTCACAAAACGAGTACTAAAACAACCATAAGGGTTGTCTTAATGCAAGTTTCGTGCCTTTCCGCTTTTTGACGCTTTTTCTAGGGGAATTTGAACGCGGTCAAGCGCTTCTTATTGCGCAGGCTTGCTCGGGGGAATGCTTTCAATCACCTGCACCGTCAGCTCAGGCCCTGACAAAGGCTGGCGCGGTATGTAGGCATGCACAATCCAGCCCGTTTGCCGATAAGCCTCGGTGATGGCGTGGGTGAGTTGCTGCAAGTCGCGCGAATACAAGGCGCGGTTGGCAAAAGACGTCGTCAACGGCTGGAGTTGATCGTTGCTCACAACGCGGTTGCCATTGAATTTAAACCGCTGAGCCGTGACACTGGCGCCCTCGGTCAAGACCAACTCTGGCGGCAGCGACGCACGTTGCGCCTGGCTGCCTGACTGCTGACTTTGCTTGAACATTTGCTCAGCCTGCCGTGCGAGTGCCCCAGCGTCATAAGTGGGCATCTGCCTCGGGTCATAAGACGGGCTTTGAGCGTGAACAGCGGCTCCAAAGATAGTCAAAATGAATAAGAAAAGTTGAGTCAGACGCATACAAAATTCCTAGCAATCAATGAGTGATGAAGAACACGTGCGAGTTGAAGCACTCAGCACTAGGGAGCCAACGCCTTCTTTCTAAACACCTCGGGCAAATTGCATTCAGCCAGCTCAGCTTCGAGCTGGGTGTCGCCCACAATGTACTCGCCTCGCTTGGCAAAGTTGTCCTTGAACCGTTTGCTATAGACCTCGGACACGATACCCACGTTGCGTTGCACAGTTTTCATGGTGTCTTTGCTTTTGAGGCCGCGTTTTTTGTCGGTGTCGCGCTCATTGGCTTCGGACAAGATCATGTAGTGCTGGGCCAAGCTTTCAAAATCTTGGGCGCCCTGTTTTTCACCTTTGCGCGTCAAAAGAGCCGACACATTGAGCTGCAAAGCCGCACAGCGGTTGAACAGGTAGGACAAACGGGTGGGGTCTCGGTAAGACTGGTATTGCGCGCGCACCTCATCAAATGTGCTCATGGGCGTCGCCTGACACAGGGGCGAGACCAGCAGCCCCGCCAAGATAAAACGCTTCATATGAATAGGCACCCCTGTCAAATTAGGTTGGCACAGATTATGCATGTAACACATAAATTTTGAATTTAGGAGTGCAACATGTCAAATCATCATTTATCAGGCGCCAATCTGACCAGCTTCACCTTGAGTGAACTGACCCAGGCCGCCGAAATGCTACAAGCCTCGGGGCAAGACCAAGAGGCCATTGACTTGTATCGTCAGTGGCTCAAACACGGCAAAGACGAATGCAAGCATGTCGCTTGGTTCAACTACGGCTGGTTGCTGCAAAAGCAAAACAAGTTTGATGAAGCGGCCAATGCCTACAACGCATTGACCGACAACTACGCCAGTTATTTGTCGGGCAACTCCGCCATGGCTTAACAGCGCTCCTCGACCTCCATTCAAATTCAAGCGCTGGGTCTGCTCTGTCATGACCCAGCTTTTTTGCGTCCATTTTTTTTTGAATTTTCTATATTTACATAAGATTAATCGTATAACCTAACAAGGCTGACATAGCAAGAAAAAAGCTTCGTAGCTAGCTTGATCGTATTTTAATTCTGCGGGAACTACAAAACAATTGCCTAAGCAGCAATGTAAATATGGTCTGGTGGCAAGTCAGCTTGATACCGCTCATACATATGTTGGTAAGCGGATTCGATGTGCCTAGTAAAACTAGCTGTATCAAATAGTGCCGTAGTCAATCTATTGCGTTCAAGCTTATCCCTGATAGCTTTGAGTCTTAGAGGATTTGTACCTAATTCAATAGCAGTTGCTTCGTACTGTTCTTGTGTAGTGGTAATCAGCTCAGGCAGTTCAATGGCATTCAGTAGGCTCGCAGCAACACGGCTCGCAAATGATTCACCCACGCAAGTCAGCACAGGCAGGCCAACCCATAATGCGTCACTAGCGGTTGTTCCAGCGTTGTATGGCAGCGTGTCTAAGAATAAGTCAGCAGATCTGTACCTTGCTAAGTATTCACTGCTTTCAATACGCCCACCAAATACCAACCTTAAGGGACTAACGCCTCGCTGTTCAGCCTCAATTTTGAGATTTATTTCAGCCCAATTATTAACTGCATAAAGAAAAAGTACACTTTCAGGAACCGCTGTCAATATCCTCATACATCCATCAAATGTAGGCGGTGTAATTTTATAATTGTTATTAAAGCAACAAAATACAAAAGCATTCTCGGGTAGATTTAATTCTGCCCTAGTAAAAACTTTGTCAGCAATTTTGCGTTTAGAGTCATTAACTTGATAGCTAGGAAGATATACAATTTTTTCTGAGTAATAACGCTGACTCTTTTCTGGAATGATTATTTTATCTGATATCAAATAATCGTAGTATTCAGCACCCATTGTTCCTAAATATCCTATATAACTAAGTTGAATGGGTGCTGCGCGATATGCAAAAATTCCAACACGATCATCTGATGTGTGACCTGTTAAATCAACTGCAATATCAACACCTATTTCTCTGGATATTAGAGCAGCATCTGCGTCGCTGGTGTTTCTAACATCGATAAATCTATCAAAAGCTGCTGACACCCTTCTGTGAGCATCACTAGAGTCTGGCGGACCAAAGTAAAACCCATATATCTCAAAGTTGTTTTTATCGTGGGTTTCAAAAAGCTCTGCGGTCAAGACAGAGACTGCATGCTCGCGAAAATCTGCAGAATAATAACCGATTTTTATTTTCTGTTTACGAATAGATTTAAAAATTGAGCCAAGTGAAATAT
>JAVLFR010000148.1:0-19286 GCA_046052785.1 Limnohabitans sp.
GCGCTTAGGCCGTTCCGCCCACCGTCAAACCATCAATGCGCAAGGTGGGCTGCCCCACCCCCACGGGCACACTTTGTCCCTCTTTGCCGCAGGTGCCCACGCCGGGGTCGAGTTGCATGTCATTGCCAATCAAGCTCACGCGCGTCAGAGCATCTGGGCCGTTGCCCACCAAGGTGGCGCCTTTGACGGGGTATTGAATCTTGCCGTTCTCGACCCAAAACGCTTGGCTGGCCGAAAACACAAACTTGCCAGAGGTGATGTCGACTTGGCCACCGCCAAAGTTCACGGCATACAAGCCTTTTTTCAGGCTTGCCACGATTTCCTCTGGTGACTTATCGCCACCCAGCATGTAGGTGTTGGTCATGCGCGGCATGGGAACGTGCGCATAGCTTTCGCGTCGACCGTTCCCGGTGGGCTTGACGCCCATCAAGCGGGCATTCATATTGTCTTGGATGTAACCCTTCAAGATGCCGTCTTCAATCAGCACATTGCTTTGGCTGGGGTTGCCCTCATCGTCCACATTCAGTGAACCTCGGCGATCAGGGAGCGTGCCGTCATCGAGCACCGTCACACCTTTGGCCGCCACACGCTGACCAATGCGGCCGCTGAAAGCGCTAGAGCCTTTGCGGTTGAAGTCGCCTTCCAAGCCATGGCCAATCGCTTCGTGCAACAAAATACCAGGCCAGCCCGACCCCAACACCACACTCATCTCGCCTGCAGGCGCAGGGCGTGCCTCAAGGTTGGTAAGCGCGCATTGCACGGCTTCGTCCACATAGCTTTGCGCCAGTGCATCGTCAAAATGGCCTAAGCCAAAGCGGCCACCGCCCCCTGCAGAGCCGACTTCGCGACGGCCGTTTTGCTCAGCAATCACCGTCACGCTCAAACGCACAAGAGGGCGCACATCCGCGGCCAGGGTGCCGTCAGCCCGCACCACCATCACCACATCGTATTCGCTGGCCAAGCCCGCCATGACTTGAATCACACGGGGGTCTTTGGCGCGCGCCATTTGTTCAACACGGCCAAGCAGTTCGACCTTTTCGCTGCTGTTGAGTGAGGCGATGGGGTCTAAGCCGCCATACAAAGATCGGCTAGATGCCACTTTGTGGGTAGGCACTTTGACACGCCCGCCTTTGGCAGCTGCACCAATCGTGCGCACCGTTCTGGCAGCGTCCATCAAGGAGGCTTTGGAAATATCGTCGGAATAGGCAAACGCCGTTTTTTCGCCGCTCACGGCACGCACGCCCACACCTTGGTCGATGCTGAAAGAGCCCGTTTTGACAATGCCCTCTTCTAAGCTCCAACCCTCAGAGCGGGTGTATTGAAAGTACAAATCGGCTTCGTCAACCTTGTGCGCTTTGATTTCGGCCAAGGTTTGGGCCAAATCAGATTCGTCTAAGCCAAACGGCTCTAACAACAGTTGACGGGCAATGGCCAATCGCTCAAGGGTGGGTTCGCGTGAAATCATGGGCGAATTATGACTGCACCAACTGTTTGGCCTTGGCCACCGACATCAATATCCCTAGGCCCAGTCCCAGCGTCACCATGGCCGTGCCCCCGTAACTGATGAACGGCAAGGGCACGCCCACCACGGGCAACATGCCACTGACCATGCCCATGTTGACAAAAGCGTAGATAAAGAAGCTCAGGGTCACACTGCCCGCCAACAAGCGGGCAAACAGCGTCGGCCCCTCGACAGCGATGGCCAATCCGCGCAAGATCAAAAACACAAACGCCCCGATCAACAGCAAGTTCCCAATCAAACCAAACTCCTCCCCAAAGGCGGCGAACACAAAGTCGGTGGTGCGCTCAGGGATGAAGTCCAAATGGGTTTGTGTGCCTTGCATGAATCCCTTGCCCCAAAAACCACCCGAGCCAATGGCAATCATGCCTTGGATGATGTGGAATCCTTTGCCTAGCGGATCTCGCGTGGGGTCAAGCAAGGTGCAAATGCGCTGTTGCTGGTAGTCGTGCAAGATGGGCCAACGAAAACCATCCGCGCACAAAGTGGGCTCAAACCAGACCACCATGCCCACGCCAATCACACCCATGATGATGGGTGGCACGATGAGCCACCAACTCAAACCCGCAAAGAAAATCACGGCCATGCCCGCCGACAACACCAAAATGGCCGTGCCCAAATCGGGTTGACGCATGATGAGTCCTACAGGCACCAACAAGAGCAGGCCTGCCACCAAAAAGTCCAGCGGCCGCAACTGACCTTCGCGTTTTTGGAACCACCAGGCCAGCATCAGCGGCATGGCAATTTTCATGATTTCGCTGGGTTGGATCACGATGCCAATATTGAGCCAACGACGTGCGCCTTTTTTGGTCAAACCAAACAAAGCCACTGCGACCAACAAAGCCACACCCACGGTGTAAATGGGCACCGCAAATGCCATCAAACGCTGCGGTGGGATTTGGGCCACGACAAACATGATGAAGCCTGCAATCAGCATGTTGCGGCCATGGTCGACAAAGCGCGCCCCATTGGCAAAGCCCGACGAATACATGGTCAATAAACCCGCGCACGCCAGCAAAAAAATACCAAACGCGAGCGGCCCATCAAAACCTTTGAGCAAAGGTTTGAGTCTTTGAAAGGGGCTGGGTTTGTGAATCACAGTGGACATTGGCAGATTATCCCCTGTTGCGCAGGCATCCCAACTGTCGCTGCTAGCATGTGTCATGCCCCTGCCTTCCCAGCCTTTCGCCCCGCATTCACCCACCACCCATGTGCTGTATTTGCATGGGTTTCGCTCATCGCCCCAGTCCACCAAAGCGCGGCGAATGGCAGCGCTGATGCGCGAGCAGTTTCCTCACATCCATTGGTGGTGCCCGCAGTTGCCGCCCTCGCCCCAAGCGGCGGCTGAGCTGATTCAAGCAGGCACGGCCGACTGGCCCGCACACCGCATGGCCGTGATGGGCTCCTCGTTGGGCGGCTTTTATGCCACCTGGCTGGCAGCGCTGCGAGATTGCAAAGCGGTACTGCTCAACCCTGCGATCTACCCCGCGCGTGATTTGGCCAAATACATAGGCGAACAAACTGCTTGGCATGACCCCGCAGCGCGCTTTTTCTTCGCCCCCGAATTTGTGGATCAACTGCACCACTTGACGGTCGGCCCCATGCCTCACCCCGAGCGGATTTGGGCACTCATCGCCAAAGGCGACGAGGTGCTGGATTGGCGCGAAATGACTGCTCGGTATCCCGACTCAAATCTGGTGGTCATAGACGGTGGAGACCACGCCCTGAGCAACTTTGACACCTACTTAGCGCAGGTGCTGGAATTTCTGAATTTGCAGACTCCGCCCTAGACCCAAGCACGCTCTGCGCATGGGACAATCAAGACCATGAACGCATTGTTTGAAGAAGCCGGAAAATTCCAGACGGGCCGCATCCTTTCTGAAGCCGATAGCTCCGCCCAAATTGAGCTGGATTCCGGCAAACGGGTCAAGGTCAAGGCCGCCCATTTGCTGCTCAAGTTTGACAAACCCTCGCCCGCCGACCTGATGCGTGAGGCGCAGGCCTTAAGCGCCACCATCGAGCTTGACCTCGCTTGGGAGTTCGCCCCCGAAGACGAGTTTGGCTTTGCCGACTTGGCCCGCGAATACTTCAGCGCCCAAGCCACACTCACCGAGCAAACTGCCGCGTTGTTTTGCCTGTTTGACACCCCACATTATTTTCGCCGCGCTGGCAAAGGCCGCTTCAAAAAAGCCTCGGCTGAAGTGATTGCGCAAGCTTTGGCTGGCATCGAAAAGAAAAAGCAAATCCAAGCGCAAATTGAAAGCTGGGCCGCCGAATTAGGCCTGGGCAATTGCCCAGCCCCCATCCAAACCCAGCTTTACAAAATTTTGTTCAAGCCCGACAAGAATGCGCCTGAATACAAAGCCGTTGTCGAAGCTGCACGCGCCACACAAACCGCACCATTGGCTTTGCTGCAAAAAGCGGGCGCCATCAATTCGGCCTACCAATTCCATTGGCAGCGCTTTTTGTTTGACAACTTCCCCAAGGGCACCGCTTTTCCAAACCTACAAGCCCCTGCGATGGCAGACCCGTTGCCCCTGGCGAATGTCCAGGCCTACTCGATCGACGACTCACAAACCACCGAGATTGACGACGCTTTGTCAGTGCAAGGGTTGGGCACGGGCACTGTCACGCTGGGCATTCACATTGCGGCACCTGCGCTGGTCTTGAAGCCTGGTGACGCAATTGACCAACTGGGCCGAAGCCGCTTGTCCACCGTCTACATGCCGGGCTACAAAATCACCATGCTGCCCGACGAGGTGGTGCAACACTACACCTTGCAAGAAGGACGCGACTGCCCTGCCGTGTCGTTGTATGTCACGTTTGACGAAGCAACACTTGACTTGCAGCACACCGAAACGCGCGTGGAGCGGGTCCCCATCGCCGCCAACTTGCGGCACGACCAACTCGACGCCATCGTGACCGAAGCTTGGCTCAACGACAGCGGCTTTCAGCACGCGGCAGGCGTGCATGAACCTGTCATGCCACGCGCGCAACTCGCCTTCTTATTTCGCTTGGCCAAACACCTCAAAGCCCAGCGCGAAGTGGTGCGCGGCAAACCCGAAAACTTCAACCGCCCCGACTACAACTTTCGCTTGGTGGGCAACGAGGGCAACGAACCAAAAGGTGACGAGCAGGTGCACATCAGCATTCGTCAACGCGGTGCACCGCTTGACCTGATAGTGGCAGAAGCCATGATTTTGGCGAACAGCACTTGGGGCAATTGGATGGCCGAGCTCGGCGTGCCCGGCATTTACCGCAGCCAAGCCAGCCTGCAACCTGGCGTGAAAGTGCGCATGGGCACCAAAGCTTTGCCGCACGCAGGCATTGGCGTGCCGAGCTACGCATGGAGCACGTCGCCCCTGCGCCGCTACACCGATCTTGTGAACCAATGGCAAATCATTGCCTGCGCAAAACACGGCAGCACAGCGGCCTTGGCCGCACCGTTCAAGCCCAAAGATTTCGAGCTGTTTTCGATCATCTCCGCCTTTGATGCTGCCTATGGCGCTTACAACGCCTACCAAAACGGCATGGAACGCTTTTGGACGCTGCAGTATTTGAAGCAGCACCTCATCACCGAGTTGAGTGCTACGGTCTTCAAGGTTTTTCCTGGTCAGCCGCCCATGGCACGCGCCGATGACCTGCCTTTGGTCTTACCCGTTTTGGGTGGCGGCGAATTGCCGCGCGGCGCTCGCGTGCAGCTGCGCTTGGGTGAGATAGACGACATCAGCCTCGACATCAGCGGTCACCTGTTGCACATCTTAGAAGCCGATGCGCCCTCCAGTGCCCAAGTCACCGAAATGGTGGATGACGAGGAAGACAGTGCAGCGGGTCCAATTGCGTTGGCGATGGACGTGAACGAGGCACCCACCGCGCAAGGCTCTGAGGCGTGAACACCTCTTGGTTGTCATGGCAACACTGGTCAAGGCTGCAAAAAGCCTTGTGCATCTCGCTGGCCATTCACCTCGCGCTGCTGACGCTGCGCATCGCCTCGCCTGAACGCTTTGACCGCCTGTTCAGCGACACACCACTCGACGTGATTTTGGTCAACACCCGCGCCAAAGCGGACGAACCCGACAAGGCTCAAGCTTTGGCACAAACCCAATTGGCCGGCGGTGGTGAGCAAAAAAGCGGCCGTGCTGCGTCCCCACTGCCAACGGCTGCAAACACATCAACGGGCGAGATGGCAGACGCCATGCAACGCCAATTGGCCGCCATGCGTCAACAGCAATCTCTCCTCCTGGCCCAGGTCAAAGAGTTGATCGCGCAACTGCCACAGCCTCAGCCGCAAAAATCAAAAGCTGAACAAGAAGCGATCGAGCAAAAACGCCGACAGTTGCTCAGGCTTTTGGCTGAAATTGAAGAGCGCATCAACCAAGACAACGCACGCCCACGCAAACACTATGTCAGCCCCGCGACCAAACAGGTGGCCTATGCCTTGTATTACGACAGCCTGCGTCGCAAAATTGAAGACCGTGGCACCCGCTACTTTCCTGCCACGCCTGGGGGTCAAAAGTTGTATGGCGAATTAACCATGATCATCACGGTCAACACTGAAGGGCGCGTGCTGGCCACCGAAGTGGTGCAAAGCTCTGGGCTGGCTGATCTCGACCGCCGAGCCCAAGCCATTGCCACGGCAGCTGGACCGTTTGGCGAGTTCACTGACGACATGCGCAAACAAGCCGACCAACTGGCAGTGGTGTCGCGCTTTATTTTTAGCCGTGACAACACTTTGCAAACACGTGGTGGCGAAGCTGCCAAATGATTTGATCCATCAACCCCGATGAACTCCAAACGCTTTCGTCCTGTGCTGCGCTGGTTGCTGCTGATGCTAGTGGCTGGGTTAGCCCTGCAGATTTTTTTCTTGGCACGTATTGCTGTGATGACGCGTGTGGCCCCCGAGTCCACTGCGTTTGAACGTTCACAAGCTTGGCGGATTGCCAACACCCAAGACCGTTTGCGCTGGCGCCAAGATTGGGTGCCCTACAGCCAAATTTCCAACCACCTCAAACGCGCAGTGATTGCCTCAGAAGACGACATCTTTGCGCAGCATGATGGCGTGCAATGGGATGCCATTGAAAAAGCATGGGCTAAAAACGCCAAAGCCGAATTACTTGCCAGCAAAAATGCACAGGGCAAAGTCGTGGCCAAAGTGGTGGGTGGCTCCACCATCACGCAGCAACTTGCCAAGAACTTGTTTTTATCTGGCGAGCGGACCTTCATTCGGAAAGGGCAAGAGTTTGTATTGACCCTGATGCTCGAAGCCGTGCTGACCAAGCCACGCATCCTTGAGATCTACCTCAATCACGTGGAGTGGGGCGAAGGCATTTTTGGCGCCGAGGCTGCGGCACAACATTATTTTCAAAAATCTGCAGCCCAACTCACGCCTTGGCAAGCGGGGCGCTTAGCCGTCATGCTGCCGAGACCCAAGCACTACCAAAAATTCCCCCAGTCCGAGTACCTGTCTGGGCGCACTGAAATCATTGTGATGCGCATGAGCAGCGCACAATTGCCCTAAATGCGCATTCTTGGCATCGACCCCGGCCTTCGCACCACTGGCTTTGGCGTGGTGGAAAAACACGGCCATGAATTGCTCTATGTGGCCAGTGGCACGATCAAAACCAACAAAGAGGACCAAGGCAATTTGGCCGAGCGTTTGAAAGTTTTGTTTGATGGGATTCACGAGGTCGTTGCCCGCTACCAACCCGCATCCTCAGCGGTAGAGATTGTGTTTGTCAACGTCAACCCACAGGCCACGCTGCTGCTAGGACAAGCACGTGGCGCTTGCATCACGGCGCTGGCCAATTGCAACTTGCCTGTGGCCGAATACACCGCATTACAAATGAAGCAAGCGGTGGCCGGTCATGGCTTGGCGAAAAAAGAACAAGTGCAAGCCATGGTGCAACGCCTGCTGAAGCTTCCTGGCCTGCCTGGACCCGATGCAGCCGATGCCCTCGGTATTGCCATCACACATGCGCATGCCGGTCACTCGATGGCGAAGTTGGCAGCGGCCACTGACTTACAACGCAGCACCAGTGGCATGTACAAAGCAGGGCGCAGCCGCTGAGCCTACCAAGCAGGTGCCAACTGCGCTAAACCTGGTGGTGCACGGCGAGCGTCTTCAAAAGTGACTACTTCATACGCATCTGGCTGGCTCAGTAATTCACGCAAAAGTTTGTTGTTCAGGGCGTGGCCTGAGCGAAATGCCACGTACGAGGCCAGCAAGGGTTTTCCAAGTAAGTACAAGTCCCCCATCGCATCGAGGATTTTGTGTTTCACAAACTCGTCGTCATAGCGCAAGCCATCGGTGTTCAAGACCTTGTAGTCATCCATCACGATGGCATTGTCCAAGCCACCGCCCAAGGCCAAGCCATTGGCACGCATCATCTCCACATCACGCGTGAAACCAAAGGTGCGCGCGCGTGCGATGTCGCGGGTGTACACATCGGTGTCCATGTCAAACACCACGCTTTGGCCGGTGGAGTCCACAGCAGGGTGACGGAAATCAATTTCAAAGCTGAGCTTGTAGCCGTGATGAGGATCAAGTCGCGCCCACTTTTCGTTGGTCCCCTCACCTTCACGCACTTGCACCGTCTTCAACACGCGGATAAAACGCTTGGGCGCGTTTTGCTCCACGATCCCCGCGCTTTGCAGCAAAAATACAAACGACGACGCCGAGCCATCCAAGATAGGCACTTCTTCTGCTGTGATGTCGATGTTGAGGTTGTCAATGCCAAGGCCAGCGCAAGCCGACATCAAATGCTCGACAGTGAACACCTTCGCACCCCCATTGGAAATGGTCGACGCCAAACGCGTATCCGTCACCGCCGTGGCGGTGATGGGAATATCGACTGGCTGCGGCAAATCCACCCGACGAAACACAATGCCCGTGTCGGGTTGCGCAGGGCGAAGTGTTAACTCCACGCGTTGACCGCTGTGAAGACCAACGCCCACCGCTTTGGTGAGGGATTGAAGGGTTCTTTGTTTGAGCACGACTAGATTTTAGTGATTCTCAGTCAGCTTGCTTGCGCAAGAAGGCTGGAATTTCGTAGTCATCCATGCCGCCTGAAGACAAAGCATCGACCTTGGCAGCGGCCGAGGTGCGGTTGCCACGCCAGACGGCGGGGGAATTCAAGGATTCATAGTTGTGCTGTACAGCGGCAGAACCGCCACCCAAACCACTGGCCAAACCCGCCAAACCCGCCGAGGCCGCGGCCAGCACACCTGCAGGCGAAGCATTCATCGCCTGCGTGGTCGCAATCATCCCATTGTCCGTGCCTGTTCGCAACACTTGCAGTTGCGGCGCAGCGCGGCGGCTACCTGCCAAGCCCGTGGCCACCACGGTGACACGAATTTGGTCACCCAAATTTTCATCGTAGGCCGTGCCATAAATCACATGGGCGTCGGGTGAAGCGAACTTGCGAATCGTGTTCATGGCTTCGCGCGACTCAGACAACTTCAACCCTCCCTTGGCGGCGGTGATCAACACCAACACGCCCTTGGCACCTGACATGTCCACGCCTTCGAGCAAGGGGCAAGCCACCGCTTGTTCAGCTGCAATGCGTGCACGGTCTGGGCCGCTGGCAGCCGCCGTGCCCATCATGGCTTTACCGGTTTCGCTCATCACGGTGCGAACGTCTTCAAAGTCGACGTTGACCAAGGCTTCTACGTTGATGATTTCCGCAATGCCACCGACCGAGTTTTTCAACACGTCATTGGCAAATGCAAATGCTTGGTCTTGGCTGGCATCTTCACCCAACACATCCATGAGCTTTTCGTTCAACACCACAATGAGTGAGTCCACGTTGGCTTCGAGTTCTGCCAGTCCAGCTTCTGCGTTGCCCATGCGACGACTGCCTTCAAACTCGAAAGGTTTGGTCACCACGCCCACGGTCAAGATGCCCATTTCACGCGCCACACGTGCCACCACAGGTGCTGCCCCAGTGCCCGTGCCGCCACCCATTCCCGCTGTGACGAACAACATATTGGTGCCTTGCAGGGCCATGCGGATGTCATCAATCGCCGCTTCGGCGGCTTCACGACCGCGCTCAGGCTTGCTGCCTGCGCCCAAACCGCTGCTTCCCAACTGAATCACTTTGTGGGCATGGCTCACGCGCAGGGCTTGTGCGTCCGTGTTGGCCGTGACGAACTCGACGCCTTGCACGCCAGAGCTGATCATGTGCTCCACCGCGTTACCGCCGCCGCCGCCCACGCCAATCACTTTAATTTGTGTGCCTGAGTTAAATGCTTCAACTTCGATCATTTCGATGCTCATGATGTTTCTCCTATCAATCTAAAAATTTGCAGTTGCCTTGAATTCATGTTTTGTTTGTGGTTCATTGCGCTCCTTTTAGGAAGGTGGCGCGGTGGCTGCGCAGGGCCGCCATCGTCGACCCGAACGCTTGCGCACGGGTGGACTGCCGCGTGCGAGATAAAGCAAGGTCTGTGGAATCATGTTTAAAAGTTCCCCACAAACCAATCTTTGAGTCGGTCCATCAACGAATTGACCGACCCGCTCTTTTGTGACACTTTGAGACCACGTTGGCGGTCCACACCTGCTTCTGCCAGCAAACCCATCACCGTGGCAGCGCGAGGCTGCGACACCATGTCTGCCAAGGCGCTGTTGTACTGCGGCACACCCCGACGCACAGGCTTTAAGAAAATATCTTCGCCCAACTCCACCATGCCTGGCATGACCGCGCTGCCACCCGTGAGCACAATGCCCGACGACAACACTTCTTCATAGCCCGAGTCGCGAATCACTTGCTGCACCAACGAAAAGATTTCCTCCACGCGTGGCTCAATCACACCTGCCAAGGCTTGACGGCTCAACATGCGTGGCGTTCGGTCGCCCAAGCCTGGCACTTCCACTTGCACATCTGGGTCAGCCAGCAGTTGTTTGGCGTAACCCGATTCAATCTTGATTTCCTCTGCATCCTTGGTCGGTGTGCGCAAGGCCATCGCGATGTCGCTGGTGATCAAGTCCCCCGCAATAGGAATGACGGCGGTATGGCGAATAGCACCGTTGGTGAAGATGGCCACGTCAGTGGTGCCAGCCCCAATATCCACCAAGGCCACGCCCAATTCGCGCTCATCGTCTGTCAGCACCGACATACTTGAGGCCAATGGGTTGAGCATGAGGCGCTCTACATCCAAGCCACAACGTCGCACACACTTGATGATGTTCTCTGCCGCGCTTTGTGCGCCTGTGACGATGTGCACCTTGGCTTCCAAACGAATACCACTCATGCCAATCGGTTGTTTGACCTCTTGCCCGTCAATCACGAATTCTTGGGCTTCCACCAACAACAACCGTTGATCTGTCGAAATATTGATGGCTTTGGCAGTCTCCACCACGCGAGCCACATCGGCCTGTGTCACCTCTTTGTCCTTGACCGCCACCATGCCGGTGGAGTTGATACCGCGAATGTGGCTGCCAGTGATGCCGGTGTAGACGCGTGTGATTTTGCAATCAGCCATCAGCTCCGCTTCTTTCAACGCCTGTTGAATGCTTTGTACCGTCGCATCGATGTTGACCACCACGCCACGCTTGAGGCCATTGCTCGGCGCGACACCCAAGCCTGCGAGCTTGAGCTCACCCTCGGGCAACACTTCGGCCACGACCACCATGACCTTGGCTGTCCCAATGTCTAAGCCGACCACCAAATCTTTGTACTCTTTTGCCATACCAGCCTCGTTCTTTCTCTACTTCTACTCGTTAGCGTTTGGTGGGCACGTCTTGCGTGCTCACCCCGCGCATACGAAGCGCATAACCGTTGTCGTGTCGCAAATCAGCCGATTCAATGGCTGAGGCCTTGCGTCCTAGCTTTTGCGTCACCTGCGTGAGGGTTTGTGACACGCGATACACACGCACCATCACCTCATTCACACTGCCGCGTCCCAGCTCAATCACTGCCCCCTGTGCCAACTTGGCACGCCAGCTGCCACGCTCTGTCAGCGCTAAGCTGTTCACCCCCAAACCCATGGCTTTGAAAGCTGGTTCTAAAGCCAAAAACATCGTCAACACCTGTTGCGATTGACTGTCAGGTCCGCTCAAGCGCGGCATCTTGTCGTCATCCAAATCAGCCCCATTGGCTTCAAACACTTCGCCATAACTGTTGATTAAGCGTTGTTCACCGTCGTCACCCCAATACGCCACAGGCTTGTGCTCTTGCAGGGTGACACGCAAGCGGTTGGGAAATTCACGCTGCACCGACGCTAAGCGCACCCAAGGCACGCTTTCAAATGCGCTGCGCACTCGGGTTAAGTCAGCTGTGAAAAAATTACCCGTGAACTTCGTCACCACATTGGCTCGCAAGGTCACTTCATTGTTGTGCTCGACATCGCCGTGCACCGTGATGCCACGCAGCGCAAATGCGGGCAACTGCACCAGACCCCAAACACCGCCCACCAAAGCCCCCATGACCAAGCCCACGACCATGCAAGATGCCGCCATATGCATGAGTTTGACGTCCAGCGGCACCTCCACTGAGGCACTCACCTCAGGACGTGGTCGCATGTGGGTGTAGCGCGTGGTCATAAGGCTTTAGGACCTCCAGGGTGATCGAGCGTGGCACTCTCAAGCAGCATCGTGCACAGGTCTTCATAGCTGATACCGGCTGCCCGCGCAGACATTGGCACCAAAGAATGGCTGGTCATACCAGGCGATGTGTTCATTTCCAGCAAAAAGGGTTTGCCGTCAGAGGCACGCAACATGATGTCCGCACGACCCCAACCACGGCAACCCAAAGCGCGGTAAGCAGCCACCACCAAACGCTGCACCTCTTGCTCTTGGTCTGGCGCCAAGCCGCTGGGACAGTGGTACTTCACGTCATCGGTGAAATACTTGTGGTTGTAGTCATAGGCACCATCTGGTGCGGCGATGCGCACCACCGGTAAAGCTCTTGCATGGGCACCATTGCCCAAAATAGGGCACGTCAGTTCTTCGCCGGTGATGAACTCTTCCGCTAACAGATCGGCGTCGTATTGCGTGGCCAACTCAGCCGCTGCCGACATGTCACGGGCTTGCATGACTTTGCTCATGCCAATGGAGGAGCCTTCACGCGGCGGCTTGACGATCAAGGGCAATCCCAATTGGGCTGGAATGGCGTTGATGTTGTCGGCAGTTTGGTCTTCGGGGGATAACCACACGTAGCGTGGCGTTGACAAACCCACCGCATGCCAGACACGCTTGGTCATGACTTTGTCCATTGCCATGGCAGAGGCCATCACGCCCGAACCTGTGTAGGGAATGCCAAGCAATTCCAAGGCGCCTTGCACCGCGCCGTCTTCGCCATAACGTCCATGCAGCGCGATGAAAGCATGGGTATAAGCCTCACGCTTGAGCTCGTCCAAACTGCGCTCAGCAGGATCAAACGCAGTGGCGTTCACGCCCTTGCTTTGTAGGGCTTTGAGCACGCCGCTGCCCGACATGAGGGATACCTCACGTTCGGCGGACAGCCCCCCCATCAGGACGGCGACTTTGGCAGTGTGTCTATTGAATGTCATGTCTTAGCTCTCGCGTTGTTGCGCCAGCGCCAGCACCTTGGCCGGCACTTGCCCAATCGACCCTGCGCCCATGCACATCACCACATCGCCAGCTTGCGCGTGGTCAGCAATCACTTGGGCCATTTTTTGGATGTCATCCACGAACACCAAAGCTTCGTGGCCCGCCACCCGCATGGCACGTGAAAGGGCGCGGCCGTCGGCTGCCGCAATCGGCACCTCGCCAGCGGCGTAAATTTCTGACAGCCACAACACATCGGCGCGACCCATGACTTGCACAAAGTCTTCAAAACAATCGCGCGTGCGGGTGTAGCGATGCGGCTGAAATGCCAACACCAAGCGTCGATCAGGAAAAGCACCTCGAGCCGCTGCCAAAGTGGCTGCTAATTCCACGGGATGATGGCCATAGTCTTCGATGAGGGTGAACTCGCCACCGCTCTTGGCAGCTACTTCGCCATGGCGTTGAAAGCGACGGCCCACGCCTTTGAATTCGGCCAAGGCTTTTTGCACCGCTTCATCGGGAACGTTCAGCTCCACCGCAATCGCAATGGCGGCCAAGGCGTTGAGTACGTTGTGCTCACCAGCCAAATTGAGGGTGATATCGAGTTCTGGCAGGGTCACCCCATTGCTGCGCTTCACCGTGAAGCACATGCGGCCATTGTCAGCACGCACATTCACGCCACGCACTTGTGCCTCTTCATTGAAACCATAGCTGGTGATGGGCCGTGACACTTCCGGCAAGATGCTACGCACAGCCGGATCGTCGGTGCACAAAATCGCGGCACCGTAGAACGGCATGCGATGCAAAAACTCGATGAACGCGCCCTTGAGCTTGTTGAAATCATGGCCATAGGTGTCCATGTGGTCGGCGTCAATGTTGGTCACCACCGCCATCACGGGCAACAAATTCAAGAACGAAGCATCTGACTCGTCGGCCTCGACCACGATGTAGTCGCCCGAGCCGAGCTTGGCATTGGCGCCCGCGCTGGTGAGCTTGCCGCCAATCACAAACGTGGGGTCCATGCCCGCTTCGGCCAACACACTGGCCACCAAACTGGTGGTGGTGGTTTTGCCGTGGGTGCCAGCGATGGCCACACCTGTTTTGAGACGCATCAACTCGGCCAACATGACCGCACGTGGCACGACGGGAATCAACTTCGCATGGGCCGCTACCACTTCGGGGTTGTCAGCATGCACGGCGGTGGAAGTGACCACAGCATCGGCGCCGACTATGTTTTTGGCATCATGGCCCACATGGGTTTGAATGCCCAAGCTTTGCAAACGTTTCAGGGTCGGACTGTCGGACAAGTCAGAGCCAGAGATGACGTATCCCAAGTTCAGCAGCACTTCGGCAATGCCGCTCATGCCGGCGCCGCCGATGCCGACGAAATGGATGTGACGAATGGCGTGTTTCATTATTTTTGTTCCTTCGCAGCCAACTGCTGGCATGCAGCCACCACGTGTGCAACTGCGTCAACTTGACGCACGGCATACGCTTTTTCGGCGCAAGCCATCAACGTGCGCCGCGTCATGAATTGCAATCGGTTGGCCAAATCTTGGGCATTCAATTCGTGTTGTGGAATCAACCACCCCCCACCTGCGTCCACCACAAAGCGTGCGTTGCTGGTTTGGTGGTCGTCCACCGCATAAGGGAACGGCACGTAAATCGCAGCAACGCCCACGGCAGCGAGTTCAGTCACGGTGCTGGCACCAGCGCGGGCAATCACCAAATCGGCATCCGCAAACGCTTGCGCTGTGTCGTCAATGAACGGCGTCAACTCGGCTTGTACGCCTGCCTCGGCATACGCCAAGCGCAATGCGTCAATTTGCTTGGCGCCGCTTTGGTGTGTCACCACTGGGCGCTGATCCTGTGGAATCAGAGCCAAGGCTTGTGGCACCACCTTGTTGAGCGCTTGCGCACCCAAGCTGCCCCCGACCACCAAGACCCGCAGCGGCCCACTGCGCTCGGCAAAGCGTTGCGCGGGAGCGGGTTGATGGATGAAGCCGTCCCGCATGGGGTTGCCCACCCACTCGGCTTGGACCAAGACCTTGGGAAAGGCGCTGAAGACTCGATCGGCCACGCCACGCAACACTTTGTTGGCCATACCCGCAACTGAGTTCTGCTCGTGCAACACCAGGGGCGCACCCCAAAGGACGGCCATCATGCCAGCCGGAAACGTGATGTAGCCACCCAAGCCCACCACCACATCGGGCTTGACCCGCCGCACCACGCCTAGGCTTTGCCAAAAGGCACGCAACAACTTGAAGGGCAGCAACGCCAAGGTTTTGACACCTTTGCCGCGCACCCCCCCAAAATGAACCGTCTCATACGCAAAGCCACGTGGCGGCACCAGCTGGCTTTCCATGCTGGGCTCGGGCGCGCCGAGCCAATGCACCGTCCAGCCATGCAGGCGTAAGGCTTGAGCTACCGCCAAACCAGGAAAGATATGGCCCCCTGTGCCACCCGCCATGATGAGTGCCGTCGGTTGGGTCATAGCCGCCCTCCATGCATCACCACACGGTTTTCAAAATCAACCCTTAGCACCACAGCGATGGCGATGAGGTTCAACAAAATCGCTGATCCGCCGTAACTCATGAGTGGCAAAGTCAACCCCTTGGTTGGCAAAGCGCCTAAGTTCACCCCCATGTTGATAAAGGACTGGAAGCCCATCCATATGCCCACACCTTGTGCCACGAGTCCCGCAAACACCCGGTCCATGGCAATAGCTTGGCGGCCGATGTACATGATGCGACGCGTCAACCACATGAACATGCCAATCACGGCCACCACGCCTACAAAGCCAAACTCTTCGCCAATCACGGCCAGTAAAAAGTCGGTATGCGCTTCGGGCAACCAGTGCAGTTTCTCAACACTGCCACCCAGGCCCACGCCAAATATTTCACCTCGACCAATGGCGATCAAGGAGTGTGACAACTGGTAACCCTTGCCCAGCGCATGCAGCGCATTCCAAGGATCGAGGTAAGCAAAAATGCGTTCGCGCCGCCAATCGGACGTGGCAATGATGAGGGCGAACACACCGATCAAGGCGGCGGCAATTAAAAAGAACATGCGCGCATTCACGCCGCCCAGGAACAAAATGCCCATGGCAATCACCGCAATCACCATGAAGGCGCCCATGTCCGGCTCGGACAGAAGTAGCAAGCCCACCACCGATACTGCCAGACCCATTGGCGTGACGGCGGCGAAAAAGTTCTCTTTCACCTCCATCTTGCGCACCATGTAATTAGCGGCGTACATCAACACGCCTAACTTCGCCATTTCGGAGGGCTGGAAACTCATGAATCCAAAGTTGATCCAACGACGTGCGCCATTGACCGACTTGCCAATGAAGGGAATCAACACCACGATGAGCAACACAATGGACACAATAAACACCCATGGCGCGATGCGTTCCCACGTGTTGAGTGGAATTTGAAAGGCAAATAAGGCAGCCACAAAAGCAACCAGCAAGGACAGGGCATGGCGCACCAAAAAATGAGTCGGTGCGTAACCCGCGCCCATGCGTGGGTTATCTGGAATGGCGATGGATGCGGAATACACCATGACCAAGCCAAACATCAACAAAGCAAAGGTGACCCAAACCAAGGGTTGGTCAAAGCCCTTCACATGCACAGGTGCCGCTGTTGTGCGCGTGAACTCGGTGCCATGCACACGCACTGGCAAAGCATCCATGCTCGCCTGAGGCTCTGCTTGCCAAAGACGCCCAAAGCCCTGCTTGATGCTTTGCACAGCACTCATGACAGGCCTCCCGACTCTGCCACCAAATGGTTGACCGCACTAACAAACACTTCAGCGCGGTGCGCGTAGTTGCGAAACATGTCCAAGCTTGCACAAGCGGGCGATAGCAACACCGCATCCCCCGCATGCGCTTGTTCGCTGCACAACGCCACAGCGTCGTCGAGCGAGGCTGCCTCTAGCAGTTTGACGCCGCTGTGCATCAACACCTCGCGCAAGACGGGCGCATCACGCCCTATCAACACCACCGCACGCGCGAAGCGTGAAACAGGCGCCACCAAGGGTGCAAAGTCTTGACCCTTGCCATCGCCACCCAAAATCACCACCAAACGACGGTCCACGCCCAAACCATGCAAGGCCGCGACAGTCGCACCAACATTGGTGCCTTTGCTGTCGTCAAAATACTCCACACCACCGAGTACGGCGACTGACTCTAAGCGGTGCGGTTCGCCTGGGTACTCACGCAGGCCAAACAACATGGCTGCCAAGTGTCCCCCCGCTTGACTTGCGAGCGCCAATGCAGCCAACGCATTCAAAGCGTTATGACGGCCACGGATGCGCATGGCCTCGACAGGCATCAAACGTTGGATGTGAATTTCTTCTTCCTCATCATGCGTTGGCAAGACTTTGGAGGGGCGTTTTTTGCGCTGTGTTTCGTCGGCCTCGAGGGCACGCACCAACCAAGTCATGCCATTGACCGTTTCAATGCCGTAGTCGCCTGGGCGCTGCGGTACCTCACCGCCAAACGTGAGGTGCGGGCGCGGCTTGTGTTGGGTCGGCTTGGCCCGCGAAGTCTGCGCAACCACCTCTGGCACCTCAACAGGTGCGCTGGCCAACATGGCCATCACCTGGTCGTCGTCACGGTTGAGCAACATCAACCCCTGTTTGCCAAAAATACGCGCTTTTGCCTCGGCGTAGCTTTGCAGGCTGCCATGCCAATCAAGATGGTCTTGCGTGAGGTTGAGCACGGTCGCGGCGGTGGGCTCAAAATTGTCCACGCCATCGAGTTGAAAGCTCGACAACTCCAACACCCACACCTGCGGCAAAAAGGGGTGATCTGGGGGCGGCGGCGGCGGCGGGACCAAGGGTGGCGCGTTGAGCTCGTAGGGCTCATCGTCTGAGCCCATCAGTTCGTCGTGCGGCAGGACCTGCGTCATGTCCAAAATCTCTGGCAATGAAGCGTCTGCCTTTTCCGCCCGTGCATCGTCTGCCGCTCTCACCGCTGCATCATGGGCTGCCACCACATCGGCCGCGGCTTGTGCTTGGTCAGCTTGGTCCAGCGCCAGAGACAAAGAGTCGAGCAAGGTGGGGCCAATATTGCCTGCCACAGCCACGCGTTTGCCCGCACGCTCTAACAGCTGTCCCGTCAACGACGTGACGGTGGTCTTGCCGTTGGTGCCCGTGACGGCCAAGATCTTAGGGTGGTAGGCCCTGCTGATTTGTAAATCTTGCAAGGCCTGCGCAAACAAAGTCAGCTCGGTACCGACCCACAAACCTGCCGCCACAGCGGCATGCCACACAGGGGCCACCGACTCAGGACTTAAGCCTGGGCTTTTGAACACCGCACGCACATCTTGGCCTTCGATCAAGCTGGCGTCAAACGTCCCGTGGACAAATTTCACCTGCGGCAACTCCACTCGCAAAGCGGCCAATTGCGGCGGCTCAACGCGCGTGTCCACGACTTGCACTTGCGCGCCTTGACGCACGCACCAACGCGCTATGGCTAAGCCGGAGTCACCCAGGCCCAGAATCAGCACAGATTGGTTGAGGCTCAATTGCATCGTCTTATCTCAACTTCAAGGTCGACAGGCCCACCAAGCACAGCAGCATGGTGATGATCCAAAAACGTACGACGACTTGGGTTTCTTTCCAGCCGCTTTTTTCAAAGTGGTGATGCAAAGGCGCCATCTTCAAAATGCGGCGACCTTCACCAAATTTTTTCTTGGTGTACTTGAAGTAGGCTACTTGCAACATCACAGACAAGGCCTCAACCACAAAGATGCCACCCATGATGGCCAACACAATTTCTTGACGCACGATCACGGCAATCGTGCCCAGTGCGCCGCCCAATGCCAAAGCACCCACGTCACCCATGAAAACCTGTGCAGGGTGTGTGTTGAACCACAAGAAAGCCAAACCAGCCCCCGCCATCGCGGCGCAGAAAATCATCAGCTCGCCCGATCCCGGGATATAGGGGAACAACAAATATTTGGAATACACCGAACTGCCCGTGACATAGGCAAACACGCCCAAGGCTGAGCCCACCATCACCACAGGCATGATGGCCAGTCCATCCAAGCCATCGGTCAGGTTGACGGCATTGCTGGATCCAACGATCACCACATAAGTCAAACCCACAAAGCCCAATATTCCCAAGGGGTAGCTGATTTCTTTGAAAAAGGGCAAAAGCAAACCTGCTTTGGGTGGCAAGCTCACATCAAATCCAGAGCTCACCCAGCTGTAGAAAAGCTCTAGAACCCGCAAATTGCTCACCTCTGAAATACT
>JAVLFR010000149.1:0-2448 GCA_046052785.1 Limnohabitans sp.
ATCAGAATTATTAAGGCGAGTTAGCTGCCCACCGAAAAGATAGTGGACATAATCAACGACTCTTTCAGCGAAAAGGTATCACCCGCCTTGCCAGCAATGATGACCAACGCATAGATGGCAGCGATCAAGCCCATGGGTGGAATGCCAAAACGTGGCAAGCCCGCCAACAAAATACCAAAAACAATGTTGGCACCCAAGATAAAAACGACGGGCTTCCAAGCAAACGCGCCCACAGGGTCTCCGTCTTCGGTGTGCTCAATCAGGGAGTAAAAGGTGATGAAGCCACCCAGCACAGCCAAGAAGACACCCAGCAACAAGGGGAAGTAACCTGGCCCCATGCGCGCACCAGTTCCCACGTTGTAACTGGTTGCGCCCCAAGCGAAAGCAGCACCGACCAATGTAAACATTAAGCCGGAGAAAAAGTCTTTTTGACTTTTGATCATGTCATCTCCTCTATTCAAAAGCAAATATGCGCTGAATTATGGCGGTCTCGCTGAGGCCATCTCGATGTGGGTTACACCTATTTTTTGAACGGAAAAATAAGGGGTAAACCCTTAATTCATCAGGGTTTCAAGGGGTTCAACACCCGCAACCATTTGGTCGCGGGCAGGGGCCAACGTGCTTGAATGGCTTGGGCACGCGCCAGCAGTTCTGCGCGTTTGAAATGCTGAGGCGTGCGCTGCGCCAGCACCACGGTGTTGCCCTCGCGTGTGGGCTTGAAGACCCACAGCGCAGCGTCACCGAAGGCATGGGCCATCTTGGCCAGGCTTTGCGCGTAACTTGAACTGCGCCCAAACAAATTGACCGTCATGCAGCCGTCATCGCTCAAGAGGCTGCGGCAGTCGGCATAAAACTCAGCACTGTCGAGCACGGGGGACGCGGCCTCGTGATCGTACAAGTCCACTTGCAAAGCATCGATCTGTCCACGCCAGTGGTCGTGCTTAGCCACCTCGGCCGCGTCACCCAGCACCACTTGAAGTTTGGCGCTGTCGGCTGGCAGCTTGAACCACAAACGACACGCCGCCACCACTTGCGGGTTGAGTTCAATCGCAGTGGTTTTCATGCGCAAGTGTTTGAACGAAAACTTGGTGAGCGAGGCCGCGCCTAGCCCGAGTTGCATGGCGTGCAGCTTGCCCACTTGGTCAATGTCCACAAACAAGAGCCACGCCATCATCCGTTGCACATATTCCAAGTCGATCTCAAAAGGCTTGGTGATATTCATCGAACCTTGCACCCACGGCGTGCCCAGATGCAGGTAGCGGGTGTCGCCGTAATCAGAGAAATTGACTTCTGGGAGGGGGATTTTTTTTGGAGTGGCCATGGTGTTGTAGGGGGTGCTTATGCTTGCATGCCTTCGACCACAAAGCGCACGCGCTTGTTGCCTTGCCATTCATCCACCTCTAAGCGAAAGGCCAAATGCGCCAGCGCGGGCAAGGGGTCAACACGACCAAACCAAATGCCATCCACAGGTTGGCCGTGGTGTCGCAGCTTAAGGGCCAAATGTTTTTCACCCACCAATCGCTGCCCCACCACCTCGACCTCTTCACTAAAGGTCGGCGGGGCAAAACCTTGGCCCCACACTTCGCGTGCCAAGGTGTCGACCAATTCGGGGCGGCGGTATTCGGGCAACAACGGACCATCGGTGTCTAAGCGGCGTTGCAAGGTGGCTTCATCAAGCCACTCGTGTGCCACTTGTTGCAAAGCTTCTTCAAAGGTGGCGAGGTTGTCTTCTTCCAACGTACACCCCGCCGCCATGGCGTGTCCCCCAAAGCGCAGCAACACACCCGGGTGGCGCTTGGCCACCAGGTCCAAGGCATCGCGCAAATGAAACCCAGGAATCGAGCGCCCAGAGCCCTTGAGCTCGTGGCTCTTGTCCGCCGCTTGGCTTGGCGCAAATACAAAAGTCGGTCGATGGTGCAAGTCTTTGAGCTTGGCCGCGACGATGCCCACCACACCTTCGTGAAAGTCAGGATCGAACACGCACAGGGCGGAAGGGGGTTCTTCTTCGGGGTCAAACATCTCTTGCGCCAGCTCTAAGGCTTGCGCGCGCATGTCGCCTTCAATATCACGACGCTCGCGGTTGATGCGGTCGAGCTGCGTGGCCAAATCGGTGGCGCGCGCGATGTCATCGGTGATCAGGCATTCAATGCCCAGCGTCATGTCGGACAAACGACCTGCCGCATTGATGCGCGGGCCCAGTGCAAATCCAAAATCTTGCGAGGTGCATCGATCGCTTGGGCGACCAGCCGCGGCAAACAATGCGGTCATGCCTACTGGCATTTGGCCCTTGCGCACCCGCGCCAAACCTTGAGCCACCAAGCGGCGGTTGTTGGCATCGAGTTTGACCACATCGGCCACGGTGCCCAAGGCCACCAATGGCAACAGCGCATCCAGTTTGGGCTGCTGTTGTGCGGCAAACACCCCGCGCTGGCGCAGTTCCGCACGCAA
>JAVLFR010000150.1:0-7890 GCA_046052785.1 Limnohabitans sp.
GTCTTGGTGCAGGGTGTCAATGTGGCGACCCAATCCGCCCAAGCTCGCCGCATGTTGGGGGTCGTGCCTCAGGAGTTGGTGTTCGATCCCTTCTTCAATGTGCGCGAAGCCTTGAGGTTTCAGTCCGGCTACTTTGGCGTCAAGCACAACGACGATTGGATTGACGAGCTTTTGCACAGCCTTGGGCTTGCCGACAAAGCGGGCCACAACATGCGCCAACTCTCGGGGGGCATGAAGCGCCGCATGTTGGTGGCCCAGGCCTTGGTCCACAAGCCGCCAGTCATCGTGCTGGATGAACCCACCGCGGGGGTCGATGTGGAGCTGCGTCAAACCCTCTGGCAATTCATTGCCAAACTGAACCGCGAGGGCAGCACCGTGTTGCTCACCACGCATTACTTGGAGGAAGCGGAAGCCTTGTGCAACCGTATCGCCATGCTGAAAAACGGCAAAGTGGTGGCGCTTGACACCACCAGCGAGCGGCTGAAAGCCGCGTCTAGCAATGTGTTGCGCTTCAAGCTGGACGCTGAATTGCCACCTGCACTGGCCGCCAAGGCGCGTGTGACAGGTCGCATCGTGCAGTTTCCAGCACATGACGCCTTAGAAATTGAGCGCTACTTGGCGGCTGTGCGCGAAGCGGGCTTGCAAGCCCAAGACGTCGAAATTCGCAAAGCTGATTTGGAAGATGTGTTCCTCGATGTGATGCACCAACATTCAGAAAGCCCAGCATGATGACCGGTTGGACCATGTTGTTTTACAAAGAGGTGCTGCGATTTTGGAAGGTTGGCTTCCAGACGGTGGCGGCGCCTGTGCTGACCGCCGTGATGTACTTGATGATCTTTGGTCATGTGCTCGAAGCCCATGTGCAGGTGTATGACGGTGTGAGCTACACCGCATTTTTGATTCCTGGCCTCGTGATGATGAGCGTGTTGCAAAACGCGTTTGCCAACAGCTCGTCCTCCATGGTCCAAAGCAAGATCATGGGGAATTTGGTGTTTTTATTGCTCACCCCGCTGTCTCACTGGAGCTGGTTCTTGGCTTACGCTTTGTCGGCCATGGTGCGGGGGCTATTGGTGGGCATGGGGGTGATGCTGGCTGGCGTGGTGTTTGTTTGGCAGTCGTCAGTGCTCAATTTTTCGTTGATGCCCTCTGAGCCGCTGTGGACCATCGCCTTTGCGGTATTGGGCGCCCTCATGCTCGGCGCGTTGGGCTTGATTGCGGGTTTGTGGGCGGATAAGTTTGATCAAATGGCGGCTTTTCAAAACTTCATCATCATGCCGATGACGTTTTTGAGCGGCGTGTTTTATTCCATCCACTCGCTGCCTAGCTTTTGGCAAAGCGTGAGCCACCTCAACCCCTTTTTCTACATGATCGATGGTTTTCGTTTTGGCTTTTTTGGTCAAAGCGATGTGTCGCCTTGGTTGAGTTTGGGTGTGGTGGGCGTGTGCTTCAGTGTGGTGTCGACCATTGCGCTGCACCTGCTGCGCACGGGTTACAAAATTAGAGGATGAAGGTTGATCGATGACCGCAGCAGAACTACAAACCCTCATCGCCGCAGGCTTGCCTTGCGAGCATTTGCACGTGGAAGGCGATGGCCGTCATTGGTATGCCACCTTGGTGTCAAGCGCTTTTGAAGGCAAGCGTCTGATTCAACGCCACCAACAGGTGTACGCCACCTTGGGCGAAAAGATCAAAACCGACGAAGTCCATGCTTTGTCCATGAAAACCTACACACCTGCCGAGTGGCAAGTCGCTTCAAAAGCTTAAGACACCCTATGGATAAATTACTCGTTCGCGGCGGTCGCACTCTCAATGGCGAAGTACTGATTTCGGGCGCTAAAAATGCGGCCTTGCCCGAACTCTGTGCGGCCCTGTTGAGCGATCAGCCTGTGACCTTGCACAACGTTCCACAGTTGCAAGACGTGGCCACCATGCTCAAACTCATCCGTAATATGGGTGTCACGGCCGAGCGCGCAGAGGATGGCACGGTCAGTTTGGATGCGGGTCGTTTGAGCAACCCCGAGGCGCCGTATGAGCTGGTGAAAACCATGCGCGCTTCTGTGCTGGCACTCGGCCCCTTGTTGGCTCGCTTTGGTCATGCCAAGGTGTCATTGCCCGGGGGCTGCGCCATTGGCTCGCGCCCTGTGGATCAACACATCAAAGGCTTGCAAGCCATGGGTGCAGAGATAGACGTTGAGCATGGCTACATGGTGGCCAAGTTGGGGGGTGGTCGCACGCGTCTCAAAGGCGCACGCATTGCGACGGACATGGTGACGGTCACCGGCACGGAAAATTTTTTAATGGCAGCCGCTTTGGCTGAAGGCGAAACTGTGCTGGAAAACGCGGCACAAGAGCCAGAGATCCCAGACTTGGCCGACATGCTCATCGCCATGGGCGCCCAGATTGAAGGCCATGGCACGAGCCGTATTCGCATTCAAGGCGTCGAACGTTTGCGCGGCTGCACGCACCGCGTGGTGGCCGACCGCATTGAAGCGGGTACTTTTTTATGCGCGGTGGCGGCGACTGGTGGCGATGTGTTTTTGCGCCACGCCCGTGCTGACCATTTGGATGCGGTCATCGACAAGCTTCGGGATGCTGGTGCCACGGTCACTGCGAACGATGAGGGGATCCGCATCCAAGGCGCGACGCCTGCCTATGCGCACCTCAAGGCGCAAAATTTCCGCACCACCGAGTACCCAGGTTTTCCCACCGACATGCAAGCGCAGTTCATGGTGTTGAACGCGATTGCCAAGGGTGCGTCCAAGGTGACAGAGACCATTTTTGAAAACCGATTTATGCACGTCAACGAGTTGGTGCGTTTGGGTGCCCATATCCAAATCGATGGCAAAGTGGCTGTGCTTGAAGGCGTGCCCAAGCTCTCCGGTGCAACCGTGATGGCCACCGACTTGCGGGCCTCTGCCTCGTTGGTGATTGCAGGTTTGGTGGCCGACGGCGAAACTTGCGTGGACCGCATCTACCACCTGGACCGCGGCTACGACAAGATGGAAGCCAAGTTGCGCGCCATTGGCGCTGACATTGAAAGAGTCAAATCATGATCACCCTCGCGCTCTCCAAAGGCCGCATTTTTGAAGAAACCCTGCCGCTGCTCAAAGCGGCTGGCATTGAGGTGCTGGAAGACCCTGAAAAATCTCGCAAGCTCATCTTGCCGACCAATCACGCCAACGTGCGCGTGGTGCTGGTGCGGGCGTCAGATGTGCCCACCTATGTGCAATACGGTGGCGCCGATTTGGGCGTGACGGGACTCGATACCTTGATCGAGCACGGTGGTGGCGTGGCAGGCGGTGTGGCCACTGCAGGCCTTTATCAACCGCTTGATTTGCAAATCGCCAAATGCCGCATGAGCGTCGCCGTGCGATCAGACTTCGACTACGAGACAAAAGTGAAACAAGGCGCGCGCTTGAAAGTGGCGACCAAGTACACCACCATTGCGCGTGACTTCTTTGCCTCCAAAGGTGTGCACGTCGATTTGGTCAAACTCTATGGCTCGATGGAATTGGCGCCCCTCACTGGCTTGGCCGATGCCATCGTCGACTTGGTGTCGACGGGCAACACGCTCAAAGCCAACCACTTGGTGGAAGTGGAGCGCATCATGGACATCAGCTCGCGCTTGGTGGTCAATCAAGCAGCCCTCAAGATGAAGCAGGCTGACCTTCGCCGCATCATCGACGCTTTTTCTGCGGCGCTCTCCGCAGGCCAATAACTCCTTCTCAACGACGTACTCAAGATGGCCAAACCGCTTCGTCTCTCGACCACCAGTCCCACCTTTGAAGCTGATTTCAAAGCGCGTCTGCATTGGTCAGCCGACACCGATGCGGCCATTGAGCAACGCGTGGCCGACATCTTGGCCGACGTGCAAAAGCGCGGCGACGCTGCCGTGCTGGAGTACACCGAGCGCTTTGATGGGCTCAAGGCCGACAGCATGGCGGCGTTGGAGCTGACGCAAACAGAACTCAAAGCCGCGTTCGATGGCTTGCCCGCCGAGCAGCGCGATGCCTTGCAAGCCGCCGCCGCTCGCGTGCGCAGCTACCACGAGGCGCAAAAACAAGCCAGCGGTGAGAGCTGGTCTTACCGCGATGCCGATGGCACCTTGCTGGGCCAAAAAGTCACGCCGCTCGACCGCGTTGGCATTTATGTGCCGGGTGGCAAAGCCGCTTATCCGTCTAGCGTGTTGATGAACGCCATTCCAGCGCACGTCGCAGGTGTGCAAGAGATCATCATGGTGGTGCCTACACCAGCGCGTGACAGAAGCTCGGCGCAAGCCTCACGTGGCGAAAAGAACCCGCTCGTGTTGGCCGCCGCCTTTGTGGCGGGCGTGAGCCGCGTCTTCACCATTGGTGGCGCACAAGCTGTGGCTGCGCTGGCTTATGGCACCGCCACCGTTCCAGCGGTGGACAAAATCACGGGCCCTGGCAATGCCTATGTGGCCGCTGCCAAGCGCCGCGTGTTTGGCACCGTGGGCATCGACATGATTGCCGGACCCAGCGAAATTTTGGTGTTGGCCGACGGCTCTACACCAGCTGATTGGGTGGCGATGGATTTGTTCAGCCAAGCCGAACACGACGAGTTGGCGCAAAGCGTGTTGCTCTGCCCCGATGCCGCGTACATCGACCGCGTGCAAGCCGAGATCGAGCGCTTGCTGCCGCAGATGCCGCGCAAAGACATCATCGAAAAATCTCTCAATGGCCGTGGTGTGCTCATTCATACCCGCAGCATGGAAGAGGCTTGTGCCATCAGCAACCGCATTGCGCCCGAACACTTGGAGGTGTCAAGCAACGACCCGCACAAGTGGGAGCCGTTGCTCAAGCACGCAGGTGCGATCTTTTTGGGCGCGTTTACCAGTGAGAGCTTGGGCGACTACTGCGCGGGCCCCAACCATGTGTTGCCCACCAGCGGCACGGCGCGTTTCAGCTCGCCCTTGGGCGTGTATGACTTTCAAAAGCGCAGCAGCTTGATTGAGGTGAGCGAGCAGGGCGCACAAACCCTGGGCAAGATTGCCGCGGTGTTGGCCTATGGTGAAGGCTTGCAAGCCCACGCCATGGCGGCAGAGTTTCGTTTGAAGAAAGACTGAGATGACGACGCCAACAAATCCAGCGCTGCGTTTTATTCGTCCCGACGTGCAAGCCATGCACGCCTACGCCGTGCAGCACTCGGTGGGCATGGTCAAGCTCGATGCGATGGAAAACCCGTTCACCCTCTCGCCCGAATTGCAAGCCCAACTCGGTGCCCGTTTGGGGGCAGTGGCCGTCAACCGCTACCCTGGCGCACGCATCGATGACTTGAAAAATGCGCTGGCGCACTACGTAGATTTGCCCGCAGGTTGGGGCCTGATGTTGGGCAATGGCTCTGACGAACTCATTTCTTTGTTGTCGATGGCTTGCGCCATTCCTAACGCTAAAGTGGTGGCCCCAGAGCCTGGCTTTGTCATGTACGGCATGAGCGCCAAGCTGCAAGGTTTGCAATACATACCTGTGCCGCTGAAGGCAGACTTTGAGTTAGACGAAACTGCCATGTCGGCTGCCATTGCGCAGCACGAGCCCGCCATTGTGTACATCGCCTATCCCAACAACCCCACGGCCAATTTGTGGGTCCCCGACACCATTCGTCGCCTGATCGCGCAGGTCAGTGTCTACGGCGGCTTGTTGGTCATGGACGAGGCGTATCAGCCGTTCTCCAGTAAAAGCTGGCTCGACGAAATTCGCCAACACCCAGCAGCCAACGCCAACGTGCTGCTGATGCGCACCTTGTCCAAGTTCGGGTTGGCGGGCATTCGTTTGGGCTACATGATGGCTCCCGCGACCCTCATTCACGAGATCGACAAACTGCGCCCCCCCTACAACGTGAGCGTGCTCAACGCCGAATGCGCGTTGTTTGCGCTGGAACACACCGAGGTGTTTGCCCAGCAAGCCGCGGTCATTCGCACGGAGCGCGACGCCTTGTTCAAGGCCTTGCAGGGCATGGCAGGCGTCACATCTTTTGCCAGCGAAGCGAACATGATGGTGCTGCGATTCAATGGCAACAACGCCAACGATTTCGAAGCCGCCAACCGTGCCTTTGAGGTGCTCAAGGCTCACAAGGTGCTGGTGAAGAACGTTTCTAAAATGCACCCATTGCTTGCCAATTGTTTGCGTTTGACGATCGGCACACCTGACGAAAACCAACAACTCTTGGCTGCCCTGCAAGCCGCTCTCTCTCCATCGAAAGCCACGACATGACTGCCCCAATAGCGCCAAGAACCGCCGAAGTCAGCCGCAACACGGCTGAGACCCAAATCACCGTCAAGATCAACCTCGACGGCACGGGCCAATCCAAGCTCTCCACGGGCATTGGTTTTTTTGACCACATGCTCGACCAAATCGCGCGTCATGGCTTGATTGACCTCGACATCCAAGCCAAGGGCGACTTGCACATTGACGGCCACCATACTGTGGAAGATGTGGGCATCACCCTGGGCCAAGCATTCACCAAGGCCGTAGGCGATAAAAAAGGCATTCGCCGCTACGGCCATGCCTATGTGCCGCTTGACGAAGCGCTTAGCCGCGTGGTGGTGGACTTCTCAGGCCGCCCAGGTCTCATCATGCATGTGCCGTTTAAGAGCGGCATGATTGGCGAATTTGACAGCCAGTTGGCGTTTGAGTTTTTCCAAGGCTTCGTGAACCACGCGTTTGTCACCTTGCACATTGATAACTTGCGCGGTGAAAACGCGCACCACCAGGCTGAGACCGTGTTCAAAGCTTTCGCCCGCGCTTTGCGGGCTGCGTTGGAGCTAGACCCTCGTTCTGCCGGCATGATTCCCTCGACCAAGGGGAGCTTGTGACAGCCCAAGCGCATGAATAACAAAGTCGCGGTGGTCGATTACGGCATGGGCAACTTGCGCTCGGTGGCGCAGGCGGTCATGCATGCCGCCGCCGAAGTGGACCATGCCGAGGTGATCGTCACCTCTGACCCGCAAGTGGTGCGCGACGCGCACCGTGTGGTGTTGCCCGGCCAAGGCGCCATGCCTGACTGCATGCGCGAGTTGCGCGAGTCGGGTTTGCTCGAGGCGGTGATGGACGCTGCCCACAATAAGCCTTTGTTTGGCGTGTGCGTGGGCATGCAAATGTTGCTTGACCACAGCGCCGAGGGCAACACGCCAAGCCTTGGCCTGATTCCTGGCGAAGTGGTGCAATTCGATTTGTCAGGCCGTATCCAAGCCGATGGCAGCCGCTTCAAAGTCCCACAAATGGGCTGGAACCAAGTGCAGCCCACCCGACCCCACTTCATGTGGACTGACGTGCCAAACGGCAGTTACTTCTACTTTGTGCACAGTTTTTATGCCTGCCCAGCCGATTCAGGCCACAGCGCGGCGCAAACTGACTACGGCGGGCTATTTACATCTGCTGTAGCGCGGGACAATATTTTTGCGACACAATTTCACCCCGAAAAGAGCGCGGCGCATGGCTTGGCCTTGTACCGCAACTTTCTGCACTGGAACCCTTGAACTTTTAACGCCATCATGTATTTAATTCCTGCCATCGACCTCAAAGACGGACATTGCGTGCGCCTCAAACAAGGTGACATGGAGCAATCCACCACCTTCGGCGAAGACCCTGCACAAATGGCACTCAACTGGGTGGCCAAGGGCGCACGACGCCTGCACTTGGTGGACTTGAACGGTGCCTTCGCGGGCACCCCACAAAACAAAGCGGCCATCAAAGCCATTTTGCAGGCCGTGGGTCACGACATTCCCGTGCAGTTGGGTGGCGGCATTCGCGACCTCGACACGATTGAAAAATACATCGACGCGGGCCTGAGCTACGTCATCATCGGCACCGCTGCCGTCAAGAACCCAGGCTTCTTGCGCGATGCGTGCAGCGCCTTTGGCGGCCACATCAT
>JAVLFR010000151.1:0-9846 GCA_046052785.1 Limnohabitans sp.
GACCAGAGCTGGGCCGGGGCAAAACCCAGCCAACCCCCAACCAGCCCCAAACACCAAGCTGCCCAACACCAACCGTTTGTCAATTTGGCTGGATTTCGGTAAGTGCAAAGCACCACCTAAAAAATTGGTGGTGCGTTGTTGGGCCACAGCAAACGCAAAGAAGCCGACGGCAATTGCGCCAGCCATGACCAGCATTAACGAGGGGTCCCACGCGCCAAAGAGATCTAGAAAGCCAAGCACCTTGCTTGGATCGGTCATGCCCGAGAGCATGAGTCCCAAACCAAATAACAGGCCGACAACAAATTCACTGATGCGATGCATGATGGCTCCTTAGAGGATGTGCTTGAGCACAAACACGGTGGCAAATCCAGCCGCCATGAACAAGCCCGTGGCAGCCATGGAGCGAGGGGAAAGTCGAGATAAACCGCAGACACCATGACCGCTTGTGCAGCCTGATCCATAACGTGTGCCTATGCCTACCAATAGCCCTGCGACGACAACCATCGCCATGCTGGCATCTATGCGTGGTGCATGCAAAAACTCGGCAGGTGCCAACGCCTTCATCACGAGAGGCGATACCAGCAGGCCCAGCAAAAACGTGACACGCCAAGAGGTGTCGCCGGTCTTGGCAGGTAGCAAACCACCCAGGATGCCACTGATACCCAAAATGCGACCGTTCAACAAAACAAACAGGGCAGAAGCCACGCCCAGCAAAAATCCACCTGCCAACGAGGACCAAGGTGTGAAATGTGTCCAATCGATAGTCATATGTTTTTCCTTTAGCCCTTGCAATATGTTGTGTACAAAACCTGCATCACCGCCAAGGCTTCGGGGCTGCTGATTTGGTAATAAATATTTTTGCCGTCGCGGCGGGTGGTTACTAGCTCTTCGTTGCGCAGTACCGTGAGCTGCTGAGAGAGGGTGGGTTGGACAATGCCAAGCAGGTCCTCAAGCTCGCTCACACACTTCTCGCCTTGCGACAGTTGACACAAAAGCATCAGACGGTTTGCATTGGCAAGCACTTTCATCAGCCTGCAGGCTTGTTCTGCAGCTTGGTGCATATCAAGCAGATCGATGGTTTTGTTTTTCATAGTTGGATTTTTTTTGCATAGATTCAACATCTATAGTATATTATAAAATATATTGTAATCTAACAGATTGAGTAACATGAAACCAACCACATTTCAACCTTTGGTGCATGGCATCTTTGACCCTGCCACGTGGACTGTGACCTATGTGGTTTACGAAAAACCAGGCGGTGCTTGCGCCATCATTGATTCAGTGCTCGATTTCGATGCCAAATCAGGTCGCACCAGTCATGCATCAGCCGACAAGGTCGTGCACTACGTGCATGAACACAATTTGCATGTGAAGTGGATACTCGAAACCCACGCCCATGCAGACCACCTGACGGCAGCCCCTTATTTGAAAGAAAAACTGGGTGGCCAAATTGGCATTGGCGCGCAGATTGGAGCCGTGCAGCAAGTTTTCAAAGAGGTGTTCAATTTAGAGGCCGACTTCAAAACCGATGGCACCCAGTTTGATGTGCTGCTGAGTGCCGATCAATCGATTGCGCTTGACGAAGGCGTTGGCAGCATCATGGATTTACCTGGACACACACCTGCATGCGTGGCCTACCAGTTTGGCGATGCCGTCTTTGTGGGCGACACCTTGTTCATGCCAGATGTTGGCACAGCGCGTTGCGACTTTCCTGGTGGCAATGCCAAATCACTTTACGCTTCTGTGCAAAAACTTTTGAGCTTGCCAGATGACACGCGCTTGTTCATGTGTCACGACTATCCACCTACTGACCGACCTATTGCATTTGAATCAACGGTTGCACAGCAGCGCGCGAAGAATATTCACGTGCATGATGGTGTGAGTGAGTCTGATTTTGTAAGTATGCGAAACCAACGCGATGCCACTCTAGAAATGCCCGCGCTCATCTTGCCTTCCGTACAAGTCAACATCCGTGCTGGCGAGTCGCCACCGCCAGAGGCGAATGGAACCCGGTATCTAAAAATACCCTTGAACGCTCTTTGATTTTGAGAGCTGGCTTGGGAAACCATGGCAACATGAGAGCATGAATATCCATCTCTTATTGCTGTCCATCGCGCAGGGCCTGTTCCTGACCAACAACGTCACCTTCATCGCCATCAACGGCTTAGTCGGTTTGAGTTTGGCCCCAGAGAGCTGGATGGCGACGTTGCCTGTGATGGGCTATGTGGTGGGTGGTGCGCTCAGCACGGGCTTAGTGGCTAAATCGCAGCAGCGATTTGGGCGCAAGGGCTCGTTTCAGCTGGGACTGTTGGTGGCTTTTTTGTCTGCAGCCTTGGGCGCGTATGCAGTGCTCTCTCAGTCTTTCTGGTTGTTGGTCACGGCCACGTTGGTGGCGGGCTACTACAGCGCCAACGGTCAGTTGTATCGCTTTGCTGCGGCTGAGCTTTGCAAACCCGACTACCGTGAAAAGGCCGTCTCTTTGGTGATGGCGGGCGGTTTGATTGGGGCCATCATTGGACCCAACTTAGCCATTCAAACCAAGAGCTTGTTGGGTATGCCGTTTGCAGGCGCTTATGTCGCGTTGATGGTTGTCGCTGCGGTATCCATGGTGGTGATGCGCAAAATTGAATTTCCGCCAGCACCCATTCTCAAAGTGGATGATTCTGGTGGGCGCCCCTTGGCTGAAATCATGCGTCAGCCAGTTTTTTTCATTGCGGCCTTGTCTGCTGCGCTGGGCTATGGCGTGATGAACTTGCTCATGGCTGCCACACCCTTGGCCATGCAAGTGTGTGGTTTGCCGTTTGAAGACACGGCTTGGGTGTTGCAATGGCACGTGATTGGGATGTTTGCACCTGGCTTTGTAACGGGCCACTTGATTAAACGCTTTGGTGTGTTGTCCGTCATGGGTGTTGGGGTGTTGCTCAACATTGGGTGCATTGCGGTGGCTCTGTCGGGTGTGGACTTACATCAGTTTTTGATCGCGCTCTTCATGTTGGGTGTGGGTTGGAACTTCTTGTTCACAGGCAGCACCACCCTGTCGATGGAGGCCTACACACCGCAAGAGAAAAACCGCGCACAGGCTGCCATTAACTTTTGTGTCTTTGGCACGATGGCCTTCACCTCGTTTGCTTCGGGTGCATTGGTGACGACACAAGGGTGGACTTGGCTCAACTGGGGCTCGTTGGTACCGGTGCTGGTCACTGGTGCAGGTTTGCTGTGGCTTGCGCGTAAAAAAGCCTCAGTCGCTTGATAAGCGCTGAGGCGTTAGCAAGTGCGACAGGCGTTTACTTGGCTGGCTCTTCTTCTGCGACTTTGAGTGGGCAGGTGTTGATGCCAAACAAAGTGTATGCCCCGCAAAAACGGAATACACCTGTGGCCAACACGATAGCGCCCACAATGAATCCCCAAGCACCCACGGCATGCGTGATCGCCAAAGCGATGAGTACCAAGCCTGCGACGATGCGCAGAATGCGGTCAATGCCGCAAACGTTTGCTGTCATGCGATTCTCCTAATTGATAGTGCATTAGACACCCGCAATCAAGCTTGTGGATTGATTCAAGTCAACGTGTCTGAGAAAGCTTACTCAGGCTTGATGTTGCCGTCTTTAACCACCTTGGCCCACTGCACCAGTTCTTGTTTCAACAAAGTATCGAGTTCACCCGTGCTGGAATTGGTGGCTTGCATACCTAGTTTGTTGAAGCGCTCTTTCACATCGGACCGCTGCAAGATGGTGCGCAAGTCTTGGTTCATTTTGTCGACGATGGCGGTGGGTGTTTTCGCGGGCAAAAAGAAAGCCAGCCAAATCGTAGTGGTATAGCCTGGCACGCCTTGCTCGCTGATGGTGGGCAGGTCGGGTAGCTCAGGGTGGCGTTTGGTGCTGGCAATGCCCAGCGCCTTCACGCGGCCAGCTTTGATATTGGGCACAGCCGAGTTGAAGGCATCAAACATGATTTGGATATGTCCCGCCAACAGGTCTTGTGCGGCTGGGCCTTGACCTTTGTAGGGCGCGTGTCCGAGTTGCGTTTTTGTCATGTTGGCAAACATTTCAGAGCCCAAGTGGTAGGTGCTGCCAATGCCCGATGAGCCGTAAAACAATTTGCCAGGATTGTCTTTGGCGTAGCGCACCAACTCTTGCACGTTGTTGGCTGGCACGGACGGGTGGACCACCAAAATGTTTTCAATCGTGGCCACCGTGCTAACCGCTGCAAAGTCGCGCACGGGGTCGTAGGGGAGCTTTTGCACGAGCGCAGGGTTGGCCGCCATGATGCTGCTGGTGCCAAACAAAATGGTGTTGCCATCGGCGGGAGCGCGTGCCACAAACTCGGCGCCAATGGCACCAGTCGCACCCACGCGGTTGTCTACGATGACGGTTTTGCCCATGGCCTCTGCCAACAAAGGTGCAATCACGCGGGCTGCAATGTCTGTCGGGCCGCCTGTCGAGAACGGTACCACCAAACGCACGGTGTTGGTTTGCGCAAAGCTACCGAATGTGGCCAGCAGCAAGCTGGCAGCAATGGCGATGTGGCGACGTGAAATCATGGGAGTCTCCTGAGTGTGAAGCAAATTTAGGCCAGCAAGCGTTGTCGAATCTCGAGCGGTGACAAAACTTCAAGCGGTTCATCGCCGCCGTTGGGAATGCCCACTTGTGTGGCATTGAGCAGCATCGACACCATCACATAGGTGCCCGACAGCACCGTGAGGTCGACGACCGCTTGTTCGCCCATTTCAGTCACAGCTTGTTGCCACAACGCATCGGGTACGCGGTGGTTGAGGCTGAGTTGGATGCAAAAGTCGTACACCAAAGCTTCGTCAGCTTGCATGCCCTCGGGGCGTTTGCATTGGCGCAGTTGTTCGATGATGGCGGTGGACAGACCCGCACGTTGGGCGATGGGGTCGTGTGCCCACCACTCGTATTGCGCGTTGGCAATGCGGGCTTGAATCAGGATGGCAAATTCATTGAGCCGTTTGCTCACCGAGGTTTTGAAGCGCAGGTAGTCTAGGAAGTCAAAACAGCGACGCGCCATTTCGGGGCTGCGCAGCAAGGCGTTGTAGGGGCCGCCGAGCGCGGCACTTGACACTTTGAGAATGTCATCGGCCAAAGGTCGCACGTCGGGTGCGAGTTGCTCGTAGGTGATTTGCGTGAAGCGTTCCATCAATCTCTCTTTTAAGGCAAGCTACGAGCGTACACAGCCATGGCTTCAATCTCTTCATCCGTTAAGCTGCGTGCTGCACTGGCCATGGTGCCGTCCATATCGGCGCGCGCGCCTGAACGCAGGTTGCGCAGTTGGGCCACAAAATATTCGGTGGATTGGCCCGACAAGCGTGGCACATGTTTTTGACCTTGCAGCTGTGCACCATGACAAGACGAGCAGTATTGCTGTTGCGCAATTTGCTGACCACGAACGATTTTTGCTGCATCTCCCCCTGCTTGCGGTGCGGGTGCGGGTTGAGCAGCATAGTGGGCTGCAATGTCACGCATGTCTTGCTCGCTCAATGTGCTGGCGATGGCTTCCATGCCGCCGCCTTTGCGGCGCTGGTCGCGAAACTGCACGAGTTGATAAAAGATAGACAGTTGAGGCTGCGCCGCTAAGTGAGGCATGCCGGGTATGGTTGCTACCCCTTTTTCGCCATGGCATGCCGCGCAAATTTGGGCTTTGTCTTTGCCAGCCACAGCGTCAGGTGCGGCAGATGCAGGGATGCCGCTGAGCAGTATCAAAAAAAAGGCCATTCCCTGAATGGCCTTTGAAACGCGCGTCAACATTATTTGCTGTGCGAGATACGGAAGATAGCACCAGCCACTGCGTCAGACACCAACATGGAGCCGTCTTTCATGACATGCACGTCAGCGGGGCGGCCCCAGAAGTCATCACCCTGCAGCCAACCCGATACAAACACTTCCTTCTTGGTCACATTGCCCTTGTTGTCAAGGACGACACGCACCACTTCGAAACCAGATTTCTTGGTGCGGTTCCAAGAGCCGTGTTCTGCAATGAAGATGTTATTCGTGTACTCAGCAGGGAACTGCTTACCCGTGTAGAAACGCATGCCCAAAGCCGCCACGTGGGGGCCAATTTTCAAGACTGGTTTGTCAAACTCGTCGCAAGAGCGACCTTTGCCAAATTCAGGGTCAAGCAAATCGCCTTGGTGGCAGAAGGGGTAGCCAAAGTTCATGCCTTTGCGCGTCACGCGGTGCAAGGTGTCATTTGGCAGATCGTCGTTGACCCAATCGCGCGCATTGTTGGTGAACCAGAGTTCTTTGGTCACAGGATGGAAGTCCATGCCTACGCTGTTGCGTACGCCGTGCGCCACAGTTTCTAAGATGTTGGTTTTAAGGTTCAAGCGAACGATGGTCGCGTGCGTAACAGGCTGCACCACGATATTGGCTGGTGTGCCAATTTGGAAATACAAGTAGTTGCCATCTGGGCTGAGTTTCATGAACTTCCAGCCATGTGGCTCATCTTTCGGCAATGCATCAAACACCACCACAGGTGCCGGTGGGTTGTCTAAGTTGGCTTCAATGTTGTCGTAGCGAATGATGCGTGACAACTCGGCCACGTACAGCGCGCCATCTTTGAACACCACGCCGTTGGGGCGGTGCAGTCCTTTGGCAATCGTCTTGACTTCACGCTTGCCGTCCTTTTCCACCACGGCATACACATTGCCTGGGAAACGTGTGCCCACAAACAAGGTGCCCTTGGGGGACTGGGTCATCGAACGAGCGTTGGGCATGCCTGTGGCCCACAGTTCAACCTTAAAGCCTGCAGGTACTTTGAGTTTGTCGGTGGGAATGTCGCCAGCGGGTAGCGCAGTGATGCCAGGTGGATGAGGCACCAAGTTAAGGGCTGCTTGCTCTGCTGTGCGACCTTGAGCCCATGTGGGTGGAATGGCCGCAGCAGGGGGTGCGGCTGGGGCTTGCGCCATGGCGAAGCTACTGAACGCCATGCTTAGTGTGAGCATGGCGTTTTGAAGGGTGCGGTTAGAACGTTGAAGTTTCACAAATTTCTCCTTTGAAGGACTGGAATTAAAAGCGAAAACGGCCTTGGTCGGAGTCACCAAGGCGATTAGGGTCAACCCGAATTTGAAGGGTCAAAGTGGAATCTGGCTTTGCACGCCAATCACCCAAGAGCGGGGTAGGCTGGGTTCGAAATATTGTTTTGAGAACTGGTTGATGATCACAGAGCCGACGGTGTTTTTATCGGTCAAGTTGTCAACGCCAACGAACGCTTCGACGCGGGCAGGCCCGACTTGGTAGCGTTGACGCAGGCGAGCATTCAACAAGGTGTAGCTGGGTGCTAATGCGTAGTCAGCTGTGGTGGCGGTGTTGGCATCATTGCCCCACATGCTGGCGCGGTGAATCACGTCCAGACCTGCTTCCATGCCGAGCGTGGGTTTTTGCCCTATTTGCGCAAAGCCTTTTTCTGACCATTGCAAGCCCGCAAACAGTTGACGCTTAGGAATGGCGGGCAAGTTGTTGCCATTGGGCGGGCTGTATGTCGCGCTACCAGCTTGGTAGGTGGCACTCATGACCGTGGCGGATGCTTGTGTGCGCCAGTTCGCGGTATGTTGGTTTCTAAGCGCTAACTCAAAACCATCACGCTTGGTTTGCGACGCATTGTCGTAAGCAGTTTTGCCGTTGGATGCCAAGGCCGCGACGATTTCATTGGTGGTGTCGATTTGGAACCAAGCAGCATCGACACGTGTGCTGGCCGAGGGTAGCCACTTGGTGCCCAGCTCTAAATGTTTGCTACGTGAGGCTTGCAAACTGGGATTGAATTTTTCAACCAAGTTGTTGCTGCCGTCGCGCGAGTATGCGGCCTCTACCATGGTGGGTGTTTCAAACCCTTTGCCTTGGTTAATGTAGAGGTTAAGGTTGTCTTGTGCGTGCCAAGTTAAACCCAACACTGGGCTGGTGGCTTTGTAGGTGCGAGAGCCTGAGCCATCGACAGGAGTGGGCATGTCGTCACGGCTTTTCAACGTCACATTGCTTTGACGTGCGCCCGTGGTGAGCGTGAAGCGTTCACCGATCGACCAGTTGGCTTGCGCAAAATAGTCCTTGTTGCTGGCTTCATTCAATTCGTTGCGGGTAAGTGCACCGCTTTTTTCGCCAGCAGATGCCGCGCCTGCTTGGCGCTGCTCTTGGGCGTGGTCGAAGTCCATGCCTGCCACCCAAGTGACTGGCTGACCATTAAAAACGCTACCTTTGCCGTTTGCCTGCAAGCCAATGCCTTCAAAGCTGCGGTCAAGCCCCGTCCACGCGTTGGTGGCTTGGTATTGCAAGTTGGTACGTGTGCCGCCGTAGATGCGTGCTTGGAGTTTCAAGTCGCTGTTCACACGGTGCTCTGCCACTGCGCCTACTTGTTCTTGCTTGACTGTTTTGCGCGTGTTGCGGGCCACGGCATTGGTTCCCGCTTGTGAAGGATCAGCTGCAAGTTGCGTCGCTGTGAGGCCTAACGGATCTTTGGCCTGCGGCATGTCAAAAATATTCACGATGAATTTAAAGCGCGTATCAGGCTTGGCATCCACGGTGATGACGCTGTTGAGCTGCTTTCGTTCTGCGCTGCTTTGCTGGCGATAGCCGTCAATCGAAAACGTGCTGTAGTCAGCCACGAGGCCGACGTTGCCCGAGCGTTGGCTGATTTGCCAGTCGGTGCGTTGCATGCCGAACGAACCGCTATAGAGGTTGACTTGCGCTTCAGGCTTGTCGCCCGCTTCGCGGGTGAAGGTTTGAATCACGCCGCCCGACGCGTTGCCATACAACTGCGCCAATGGGCCGGTCAACACTTCCATGCGTTCGGTGGAGGTCATGCTGACGGTGGAGGTTTGGCCTTGGCCGTCAGGCATCGAGGCGGGAATACCATCAGTGATGAGGCGAATGCCACGCACACCAAAAGCGGATCGTGCACCAAAGCCTCTGATGGACACCTGAACGTCTTGCGCGTAGTTATTGCGGTTGAGTGCCACCACGCCCGGTGCACGATTGAGCACATCCGAAATATTGACTTGCGGGCCAGAGCTGCGCAGCGTGTCGGCGTCAATCGCGAACACAGAGGCGGGAGCGTCGAATTGTTTTTGTTCGAGGCGGCCGCTTTGAATCATGACCTCGGGTAAAGCTTGCGCCTGTGCCGATGACGCCAGTACGCCGAGGGCTAGCCCTTTAAAAACGGTGTGACAAAAAAAGGGCTTAGTAAAAGGTGAATTAGTCATTTGAAACTATTTGAATTTTTAAACTACTGTACCAAGCCGCTAGGTTTTCTATGTCGCTGTTGCTCAAAGGCTTGGCCATCACGGCCATGACTTCGTGTTTGCGCTGACCACTGCGGTAATTCTTCAATTGTTCCTCTAAATACATGCTCGGTTGCGCCGCTAAATTGGGGGTGTTAGGCGCCGTGGACAGGCCTTGCGC
Source organism: Limnohabitans sp. (assembly GCA_046052785.1). Lineage (GTDB taxonomy): Bacteria > Pseudomonadota > Gammaproteobacteria > Burkholderiales > Burkholderiaceae_C > Limnohabitans. The sequence continues at coordinate 9,405 of JAVLFR010000151.1, forward strand.
CCCATGGCAAACAGCACAGGCGCCTGCCAATACTTGCCCTTTTTTGACATCTGCAGACCAGCTGTGCGTAGTCACCACTGCAAGGCAAGCGAACCAAAATGCATATTTCTTCATCATTTTTTGCTCAAAAAAATGGGCACTCCATTTTCATGAAGTGCCCGGTTGCAATCCATTAATTGCCGTAAGTCACGCGGTAAATGGCGCCCGCGTAATCGTCCGAAATCAACATTGATCCGTCTTTCATCATGGCCACATCCACGGGGCGACCAATGTAGGTGCCGGTTTCTGGGCTTAACCAACCTTCGGCAAAGACCTCAGATTTATTGGCAGTCCCGTCGGGTTTAAGAGACACAAAGTTAATCAATGCGCCGCTGGCAGGTGTGCGGTTCCATGAGCCGTGTGAGGCAACAAAAATGCCACCTTGGTACTTGGCCGGGAACTG
>JAVLFR010000152.1:0-7799 GCA_046052785.1 Limnohabitans sp.
TTCGTGGCGACCTATGCGGTGTCAGATAACAACGTGACGTTGAACGGCGTCAAGGTTGGCGTCACGGCTGGCCAAGACGTGGTGGGAAATGCACAAGTGGCCTACACACCAGTGGCTAACTTGAGTGTTGACACCACGGCCCCGATCGCACCCGCAGCCTTAGCGGCGTCAGACGACGTGGGCACTGTGACAGGCACGATTGCGGCCAACAGCCGCAGCAACGACACACAGCCAAGCCTCAGCGGCACAGCAGAAGCGGGCTCGACTGTGACGATCAAAGACGGTGATACCGTCTTGGGCACCACAGTGGCAGCAGCAGGTGGGGGATGGAGCTTCACACCCAGCGCAGCATTGGCATTGGCAGAAGGCTCACACAGCATCACCGCCACGGCCACAGATGTGGCGGGCAACACAGGTGTTGCGACCAGCGCATTGGTTTTCACCATCGATACCACGGCGTCGTTGATCACGAGTGGCCCGCAAGCGGGTGAAGTCACAGAAGATGGCACGACGAGCGTCAGCGGCCAGGTGACCTCAAAACTTGAAGACCCTAACGCGAATGCTTTGTTCGGTGGCAACGCAACGGGTACTTATGGTGAGTTTGTGGTGAATGCAAGCACGGGTGCTTGGACGTACACCATGGATAACGCTGGGCACCAGAGTCTCAAGGCGGGCGAAATCCACACTGAAACCTTTACTGTGACTGTGAGCGATGGTTCAGGCGTGATAGCTCAGCAAGATGTCAAGGTCAAGGTCACAGGTGCCAACGATGCGCCGGTGTTATCGGCGGCGAACAAAACCGTCAGCTTGGTTCAAGGTGCTGCACCTGTTTCAGATGTGCTGGCCAATATCAGTGCCACCGATGTGGATGGTTTGAGCAGTGACATCCTGTACAGCTTGGCTGAAACCTCTGACTTGTTCCTCATCAATGCCAGCACGGGTGTGATTTCGCTCACCCCATCTGGTGCACAGGCCGTGTCCGTCCTCTCAGGCTCAGGCTTGGTTCCTTCTTACACCTTGCGTGTGCTCGCCACCGACCTCTTAGGTGGCTTGAGCACGGCCGAGACGGTGACGGTGAATGTGAATATGGCCATTCAAGCAAATGGCACTTCCGCTTTGCTGCCTGGCAGCATCACCAACTGGAGCATTGCGCCCAGCGCAGATCGTAGCTTTGTGTTGACCAACCATGCCGATCCACTGATTCAAGTGAAATTGCCTAACACGGTGACAACCTTGAGTTTTACCCAAGGCGACTCAGTGACATTGGATCACGATGGTGCCATTGGCAGCATCTCCTACAACCCCGGTTTGAGCAGCGGTGCCCATACCATCACCGTTGCCCCGAGCACCACACTGAACACCTATGTGGCACTGTCTTCTGGCGGCGTGACGGTGGAGGGAGCGACCGACACGAATGGCCGCGTGGACGGTATTCAAGTCCATGTCAATGTGGATGTGAGCAAGCTCAATGACACCTTTGGTGCGGTGGTGGACAACCACTTGACCATGACCACGTCGTTTGGCACCACCGTCATGAGCGAAGTAGAAGTGGTGAAGTTTGACAACGCCCGCGTGTTGATGGTGGGGGCCAGTGGCTTCGCCTCACTGACTGATGCCTCTTTGGCGGCAAAAACTGGAGACGTGATTTACGTCACCGACGCCAGTTTGGCCAGTGGTGTCAAAGGCGTGATCAGCCAGACCGATCTCAGCATCTACATCGCCAATGGCGATAACGCCAAGATGAGCATGTCTAAGTCGGGTGAAGTGCGTGTTTACGGTGACCATTCATACGCCCTGACAGGGTCGTCTGGCAATGACACCTTCCACGACTACACCAACATAGCGGCTGACTTAATCACCACCATTTCGGGGGGTGACGGCAATGACAACATCGTTGCGCATTACAACAGCCTTGGCACGCTGGTGCTCAATGGCAATAAAGGCAATGACACCTTGGTCGGTGGCGCCAATGCGCAACTCTTTGGTGGTGATGGTGCAGACATCTTGCTAGCGCTGAGTGGCGCAGCTAGCCTGTCAGGCGGTGCGGGTAATGACGTGTTGTTAAATGCGTATGCCTCAACTGATCAAGCTGCAAAGGCGGTGACCATGATGGGTGGCGCTGGCAATGATATTTTTGGTTTGATTGGAACCAAAGATGCAGCCGCCATGGGTGCCATGAAAACCATCGTCTCAGACTTGAGAACGGGCGACGCGCTTGACTTATCGTTCTTGGAAAAAACCGGCGCCGCATCTGACACGTCCATCACATCCACCAGCGACTTGGGTCGTGGTAAAGCCACCATGAACATAGCTGGCACTACTTTGAACCTGAACTCATTTGTGGCGACCAGCTCACACGACAACACCGGGGTGAATGATGTGAACTCACATGCCACAGGCGGGAAGCTGGTCCTCGCCAACGTCACCCTGACAAAAGCTGCAAGCGCGATCATGGCAGGCATGGGTGCAGAACACAGCATCGACTTTTTCAGCACCTTTGGCCATTTGACCGACACGTATGTACATCACTAAATGAGGTCTTGGAAGTTAGGCAGATTTGTCAACGACAGATGGGCTCAGGTGATAAGTTTTTAACAACTCATACCGTTCGTTTTTTTGTGCAAATTCAAGCAAAGAGTCAAAACCCATTTTTTTCAGAATGCTCGCCCGATGAACTTCAATTGTGCGAGAGCTGTTGCCTAACAATTCTGCAATTTCCCGGCTCGACTTGTTTTGAAGCATGAGTTTACAGACGATATTTTCGTGCACGGTCAGTTGAGCGAGTCGAAGCATGAAGTCATTCTTGAAGCCTATATGCTCTTTGACTTGTTGCGATAGCGTGATCGCTTTTTCTACTTTTTCAAGCAAGATGTAGGGGTCATAGGGCTTGATTAAAAAGTCAAACGCACCCGCATTCAACGAATCGACTGCCATTGCAATATCGCCATGGCCGGTGATCAAAATCACAGACCAGACACAGTCAGGGTATTGCTTTTTCAAGACGCTGAGTAACCCAGTGCCTGATAGTTGCGGAAGACGCACGTCAGAAATCACGCAACTGGTCAAGTTCATCGCTTGCGGGTTGGTCGTGACGTGAAGTAGGAAATCCTCTGCGCTCTTGTAGTGGGTACAAGTGTGGTTCATGGACGTCAATAAGCTAACGATGCTTTGCGCAAGCGGCACATCGTCCTCGATCAATTGAATTGGGTGTTGGCTGAGTGGCATTTTTAAATAGCAGTTGTTTTGGGGTTGTGAGGTACGTGACTGAGTTTAGGCAGTTCTATGGAGAAGGTGGCGCCGCTCTCATCGTTGTTCGCCCAGACGATTTGTCCCTGGTAACTTTGCGCGATGGAGCGACACAGATTGAGCCCAATGCCCAAACCATTTTTTTTGGTGGTGAAGAAAGATTCAAACAACTTGCTTGCATCTTCATCCCTCACACCATGCCCTCTGTCGATCACATCAACTCTTGCCCACTGAACGCCACGGTTGTCATTAAAGCTGTGCGCATTGAGGATGAGTTTTCTTTCAGACGCGGGAAGATGTTCCATGGAATCTAGGCCGTTTTTGCATAAGTTAATAACGATCTGCTCGAACAACGAAGGGTCAATTCTGGCGCAGAGATCCGACTCAGTGATCACCTCAATGCTGGCCTTGCTTTCCTTGACCATGGCTCGAATGATGGGCATGAGTTCTGAGACGGTTTCCTCATAGTCAACGGTGGCATCCACCGCGGGCCCACGCTTTAAAAATTGCCTAATCGAATGCACCACCTCTCCAGCTCTCAAGGCTTGCTCTCTAGCGTGATGCAAGGCCTCGTCAAGCGCTTTGTCCCGATGCCCCAGTTGCTTGAGTCTGATCTCGCAGGTCGCGATGTGGTTTGTGATCGTGGCAAGGGGTTGATTGAGTTCGTGCGATAGGGCGGTTGAAATTTCACCCAAGGTGCTCAATTGTGAGCTTTTGAACATGCTGAGAACTTGCTGGGAATAAGTCATTTGTTCTTGACGTGCTTTGGCTTCATAAGTGTTAAAGATGACCAACAAGAAAACCAAACTCAATCCCAGTACAAAAATAAACAAAGTCGCAGCGTCAAGGCTAGAAAACCTTTGAATTTTGTATCTGAATTCTAAGTAAATCGTCGTGCCTCTCAAGGCGATGGGGGTGGAGAACGAAGACGTTTCTTCCGTGATGGGCGTAGGCAAACCAGACAAAGAAACATGCATGTTGCTAGGCAGTTCAGGTTTTATTTGAGGCTGCAACCAGTGGTTGGGATCGAACCTGACCAACAACACTTGCTGCTTTGCACCCATGGGGACAATGGCCTCTAATGCACTTTCGCCCGAAGGCGCATAACTATGCGTCCAATAAATTCTCTGCTCTGCTACCGACTTCAAGAAATTTTTGACCACACCGGGAGGCACCTCATGGCGGCTGCCTTTTATCCATTGCTCCTTGGATGTGCTTGACACATTGACACCCATCAATTGCCCGCTGTTGCTGCGAAGTTCCAACCTTAAAAAATGAGGGTGCGAATCGAGGACATGCCGACTTGATTGCTCAAACTCGCTCGGATTTTGGGTCAAGTAAGAAAGAATGGCGGGTAATTCGGCTTCATCGTTTGCAATGGTCTGCGCCAGGCTGGACTGAAACTGGGTGCCTGCACGAATCAGTGAAACATGTTCCTTCTGTTGCACGTAGCCCCAAGCCATCATCAAAGCCATTGTGGTCAGGCATACCGTGATCAAGACCAATAAGACGGTCTTGGTCTGGCTATCTAACCTGGCTTGCCAAATCGTGAGGTTGTTTTTCATCGGCATAACTTCAAGCATAAGCGCTCATGGCAGGTGTCTCGCAAATGTATGGCTCACGCCATCTGCGCCATCCTGAACGATGCCGCCGTGGTGTGTGAGCCTCGTCAAGGCTGTCAAAAATTGTGGGTGCGCAGAAAAATTTCAGCGCGGTAGACCCTAGTGTAGTACGAAACAAGTAAATAAGTACTATTTATGGTTTCAAATAAGTAGCATGTTCAATTTGTAATTCGGAATCTACTTACCAATTGCTGTTTTTGTGCTAAATTACCTGCTAGAGAAAACCCTTGGAACCCCTCGTAGCCCGACTCCCGTGACAGACAAGAAAAAAACCATTTTTTCTGCGCTTTTAAAGTCCCTCAAGAAGGTGGCTAAACCGTTCCTGTCTGACAAAAAAACACTTGACCAAATTGCGACGGGCTTGGCTACAACTGCCCTCCTGGTGCAAGAAGTGCAGGCCGCACAAAAGACGGTGCCTACTGCCAATGACGCAGAGCTTCAGGCAGATCAAACTCTTGCGCACGACAAGTCGGCTGAGGCTCAAATTGACGCTGTCGAATCTGCACCTCACCAGCAAGCCCCGCCCCAGGACGCTGAGGAAGCTCGGATGGCCTTGCGTGCCGTGTTGGAGCAGGCCAAAGGCAGTGTGGCGGCTGTGCAAGTTGGCACTGAGGCTGTCGCCCCCGACATCACATCCAGCAGCGATGCATCCACCCCCGTCACAGTGAGTGCGTCCAGCCAGGTTGAGAACGCATTTGGCCCTGCTCAGTCGGCAGTGGCTGGTGATGATGTGACTGAAGCTGGCGGCCCAACCATTTTGATCAGCAACGTAGCGCCAGTCGTCACCCTGGCGCTTCATGCCGTCACCGACTTGAGCCTGCTGCTTGCGAATCACGATGCGCCTGAGGTGGTCGCCATTTCGGGACAAGCGAGCGGCGATTTCCAAGTGGGCGACCTGGTCACCTTAGATGTGAACGGCGTGTCTTATCCCGCCACCATTGCCTCAGAGATTGGGGAATTCAGTTTTGACGTGCCCGTCACGAGTTTGCTCAGCAATGACGAAGGCGCTTTCAAGGCAACTTACACCGGCGTCGATGGCGCCTCTGCTGCCTTCAGTTATCCCTACACCCTCTCTGAAGGCGCCATTCGCCTCGTCGGCAAGGCCATTGACGGCTACATCTCTGGCGGCCATGTGTTCTATGACGCCGACGGTGACGGCAAAATGGACAAGGACGAGGAAGCATGGCAGACCATCACCGATGCGAATGGCAACTTTGATCTGTCAGTTGACGTCGCTCACCTCACCGCCAATGGCCGCATCGTGGTGCAAGGCGGTGTGGACTCATTCACGGGTCAGCAACTCAGCGGTGACTTGATTTCGTTGGTGGGCAGCACCCTGGTCACGCCGTTGACCACACTGCTGGCGTTTGCCACGCAAGGACCCAACGCTGTGTCACTCGAAGAGGCGCAGACTCAGTTCAAGCTGGCCTTGGGCATTGACCCCTCCATCGATTTGGCCAGCTACGACCCTGTGGCGCACATGACCAGTGGCGACCCGGCCGATCAGCTCATGGCTGAGCACCTGTTCAAAGCCCAGCAGACCATCTTTACCATCATGCAGGCCAACAGCGCGCTGGCTGAGGGTGATGCGGGCGACAAAATTGCCCTGGCCTCTAAGGCCGTGGTGAGCGCCATTCTGGAGCTCTCCACTGAAGGTGATGCAAGTGTCGACTTCGCTGCCAACCTCAGGGCTATCACCGAATCATCGGTCAACGCCATGTTGGCAGACGACCCCATGGGGGCGGCCAAGGCCGAGGCCATCATCGCCAATGTGGATGCTGTCAATACCGCTATTGCAGTCAAGTACACCGGCTTGGCTCAAGCCTTGGTGGACGCACAAAGCGCCGACCCTGCTGTCGCCGCCGCCGCGCTTGAGCACCTGGCAGACGCCAAGGCCTTTGCGGGTATTTCGCAGTCGTCCTTGCTAGACGCCGTTAGCCAAGCTAATGCGGCTGAGTCGGTCGCTGCTATCGATAAGTCGTTTGAAGCAGTCAACCCCGACAAATACGAAGTTGACACTGAAGCCGCCAAGAACGACGGCAAAGCTGGCGTCACCCTCAAAGAGCTCGTGGCAAAAGCTGCTGTCAGCCTTGACGCAACAGGTATGGCCAGTAGTCTGCCCGACGGCGGTGCTGAGCAGGCCTCTGCCTCGCTGAGCATCGACTTAGGCGAGGTTTCGGGCGTTGTGCTGGGTGACCACGACTTGCCCAATATTTTTGCTACCAGCACTGACGGTACGCTGCTGAGTGGTGATGCATTAGATGTCACCCTCAACGTCTCAGATGCTCTGCAGTTCCACGAAGCGGCGGGCTCGGCTGATGCGCTTTTTGATGCTGGTGTGGACACGATTCAGATCGACTTGGCCGACACGGCTGGCTCGCTGGATGACTTGCTTAACTACGGCGTTTCGCTGAGCCCAGTTGATGTCAACAGCAACGTGGTGCCCTTGGCGCCTGAGTCCACGGGGTTCTCTGCTGACCTCGCCAGCCTTCAAGATGCTGGCTTGAATGTCAGCACCATTGACGTAGGTGGCAGCGCGTTAGACGAATCAGTCGTCATCAATGAAAGTCAAGCAGGGGCTTTGATTGATGAAGGACTGAACTTCGCAGCCAACGACCACATCGCCTTGGACGCCAGCAGCGCGCAAGGCACGCACCTGAGCAACAGCCTCAAAGAGTTGAGCAAGCTCGGTGTGGATTCCGTGAGCGTGGCCGCAGGCGCCGCAGTGAGTGTGGACTTGGGTGGTTTGACATTCGGTGATTTGGGTAACTTAGGTGCAGGCGGTGGTTTGCAGTTGCCTACTTTCAACGATGCAACCACAGGTGCAATCGCTGGCGACGACATCAGCGTGACCTTGGATGTGGCCAACCTGAGCGAGCTCCACACGGCCGCACAAATCGGTGGCGATCTGAGCGCAGCGGGTTTTGACAA
>JAVLFR010000153.1:0-1894 GCA_046052785.1 Limnohabitans sp.
AATATCTGATTGAAAGCGGTGTTCGGTTCAATGTCTCAACAGTCGCAGCACTTCAAGTGCATCTTCTGATAAGGGCTTGTCTGGTAACTCTTTGCGCTGCAACAAGATGTCGAGCAAATCGTTGTCAGACAAATCCATCAACTCGTAAATGCCTCTGGCATGCCCCACGGTGAGATGCGATTCATATCGCTTGAAAAACTTTTGAATGAACAAATCGTTTTCAAGCAGACCACGCCGGCTACGCCAGTGCAGTTTGCTCAGGGCGCGCGGGTCAAGCGCTTGCTTGCCGTCTAAGCCCTCTAGCGTTGGGTCACCCACAGAGGTGTCCCGAAATGGCGCATCAGCATCCATGGTTTAGACGGCGCGACGCACCATCAATTCTTTGATCTTGCCGATGGCCTTGGTGGGGTTCAAACCCTTGGGGCACACGTCGACGCAGTTCATGATGGTGTGGCAGCGAAACAGTCGGTAAGGATCTTCCAGATTGTCCAAACGGCCTGCGGTGTCTTCGTCGCGGCTGTCTGCAATAAAGCGATAGGCTTGTAACAAACCAGCTGGGCCCACGAATTTATCGGGGTTCCACCAAAACGATGGACAGCTGGTGGAGCAACTGGCACATAAGATGCATTCGTACAAGCCGTTCAGCTCATCACGCTCTTCGGGTGACTGCAAGCGCTCTTTTTCTGGCACTTGTGTGTCGTTGACCAAGTAAGGCTTGATGGAGTGGTATTGCTTGAAAAACTGGGTCATGTCCACGATCAGGTCGCGGATGACGGGCAGGCCAGGCAGGGGCTTCAACACAATCACGCCAGGCAGGGTGCGCATATTGGTCAAGCAGGCCAAACCGTTTTTGCCGTTGATGTTCATGGCGTCTGAGCCACACACGCCTTCACGGCATGAGCGACGGAACGAAATGGTGGGATCGACGGCTTTGAGTTTCATCAAAGCATCCAAGAGCATGCGCTCGTTGCCATCCAATTCGACCTCGATGGTCTGCATGTAAGGCTTGGCGTCGGTGTCTGGGTCGTAGCGATAGATTTGGAACGTGCGTTTTGTCATGGTGTTTACCTGATCAGAAAGTACGGGTCTGCAGCGGAATGCTGTCAACAGTCAAGGGCTTCATTTGCACGGGCTTGTAGGTCAGCCGATTGCCTTCTTTGTGCCACAGGGTGTGCTTGTGCCAATCTTGGTCGTTGCGTCCGTTGGGGTGCTCGGGCGTATCGCCGTAGTCGTTCACGGTGTGCGCACCGCGACTTTCACGACGTGCAGCAGCAGAGACCATCGTGGCTTCAGCCGCCTCAATCAAGTTTTCAACTTCCAAGGCTTCAATGCGTGCGGTGTTGAAGACTTTAGAGGTGTCCTTCAAACCAATGTTGTTCACCCGCTCGCGCAGGGCAGCAATTTGCTTCACGCCTTCGTCCATCATCGCCTGTGTGCGGAACACGCTGGCGTGCGACTGCATGGCGTCGCGGATGTCGTTGGCCACATCTTGGGCGTATTCGCCAGTTTGGTTGGCTTCCAAACGCGCCAAACGCGCCAAGCTGATGTCCGCCGCATGGGCTGGCAAAGCTTTGTGCTCTTTGTGCTTTTGGTTGAACTCGACAATATGGTTACCAGCCGCACGGCCAAACACCAACAAGTCGAGCAAGGAGTTGGTGCCCAGGCGGTTGGCGCCGTGCACCGACACGCAAGAACATTCGCCCACTGCATACAAACCGTTCACCACCACGCTTTCATTGTTGGCGTTTTGCGTGACCACTTGGCCGTGGATGTTGGTGGGGATGCCGCCCATTTGGTAGTGGATGGTTGGGATGACGGGGATGGGCTCTTTGGTGATGTCAACGTTGGCAAAGTTGTGGCCAATCTCGAACACCGAAGGCAAACGCTTCATGAT
>JAVLFR010000154.1:0-4509 GCA_046052785.1 Limnohabitans sp.
CGGCAGCGTCAGATGTGTATAAGAGACAGATCTACAAGTACTTGGGAGCGGATGAAGCCAGCCTGCCGCTGCTCTGGCTAGCCGGGCCCATCACAGGCTTGTTAGTGCAACCCATCATTGGTGCAATGAGTGACCGCACCATCAGTAGGTGGGGACGTCGCACGCCATACTTCATGGTAGGTGCGATTTTGTGCAGCATCTGTTTGCTGTTTATGCCCTACAGCCCCACCTTGTGGTTTGCCGCAAGTTTGTTATGGATTTTGGATGCCGCCAACAACGTGACGATGGAGCCCTATCGTGCCTACGTGAGTGACCGGCTCAACAGCAACCAACATTCACTAGGCTTCTTGACCCAGAGTGCTTTCACAGGCTTGGCGCAAACACTGGCGTACCTCACCCCATCACTCCTCTATTGGTTTGGAGTGAACAAAGACGCTGTGAACCAAGGCAATATTCCTCACATCACTGTCATCGCATTTTTGATTGGCTCGGTGTTGTCACTCACCACCGTATGGTGGTCGATCCGCTCGACGCCAGAGCTGCCTTTGACAAATCAAGAACGCGATGCCATCTTGGCGAAGCCCACAGGTATCAAAGCCACGATGGCAGAAATTATGGAAGCCGTACGCGAGATGCCACCAGCCATGCGTCAACTCTGGTGGATGAAATTGTTTCAGTGGTACGGCATGATGTGTTATTGGATTTACATCGTTCCCTCATTGGCTAAATCAATGTTTGGCACATCCGATGCTTCATCACAAGGCTTTCGAGATGCGAGCCTCTTAAACGGTCAAATTGGTGGTTTTTATAACTTTGTGGCATTCATCGCTGCGTTCTCTTTGATCCCACTTACCAAACGCTTTGGTCCCAAAATAGTTCATGCGGTTTGTTTGACACTCGCTGGCGTGGGCATGTGGTTCTTGCCCACCTTGCAAGATAAAGCGTTGTTGTTTATTCCAATGATCGGCATTGGTTTGGCTTGGGCCAGCATTATGGGGAACCCCTACATCATGCTTGCACGCAGCATTCCTCCTGAGCGCGCTGGCGTCTACATGGGCATCTTTAACATGTTCATTGTGTTGCCCATGATTGTGCAAATGCTCACGCTGCCTATATTTTTCGATAGCTTGCTGGGAGGTGATCCACGTCATGTCATTCAATTGGCCGGTTGCTTCTTAGGCATTGCAGCGTTGCTCACTCTTCGTGTAAAAACCAATGACTAAACCTCTACGTGTTGCACTTGCTGGTGAAGCACTGATTGATTTGATTGCCAACCAAAATGGTAAGTTAACGCCCTGTTTAGGTGGAGCGGTTTTCAACTTGGCACGTGCTTTGTCGCGTCAAGGTGTTGGCTCTATCTATCTGAACCCCTTGTCATCGGACCGTTTTGGACGTCAGTTGGCGCAACAACTACTTGAGGATGGTGTTCACCTCGCGCAACCCATTCCCATACAAGAGGTCACTTCTTTGGCAGTCGTGAACTTGACTGAAAAAGGACATCCTGATTACGCCTTTTATCGCGAAGGCGTTGCAGACAGAGCCATCACATCAGAATTATTGGTCAATGCTTGTCGTGATGTCAGATCACTGGAACTTGTCTGCACGGGCGCACTAGCACTAGATCCGCGTGATCAGCAGCACTACTTGCCATGGCTAAAGTCGCAAAAAGCTGCAGGGCACTGGGTCGTGGTCGATGCCAACCTTCGGCCCTCCGTCATGTCTGACATGACGACTTACCGCAACAATATTCTCGAAGCACTCTTACTAGCTGACATCATCAAGGTCAGCGATGAGGACTTGGCTCATCTCCAGATTCCGGGCAATACACCTATTGAATGCGCCCAGCATTTGTTGCGACTCTCTCGCGCAAAACTCATCGCTTTAACTTTGGGTGCCAATGGGGCTTGGCTCTTAACAAACTCTGGCGTCGCTTGCTTCGGTCAGGAAACCGTCCAAATGAACATTGCAGACACAGTGGGTGCTGGCGACAGTTTTCTGGCTGGTTTATTGGCTGCACTCTTGATCCAAAAATTCGATATTGCTGAACAACCTGCCGTTCAACGGCTCTTACGCCATGCCATCGCCAGCGCGAGCTTATGTGTGCAAGAGCATGGTTGTGTACCTCCTTCATGGGATCAAGCACAAGCATGGGCCACTCAACACCCATTAATCATTTAAGCTAGCCTTATCCGCCACAAAAAAGTATTGAGGATGTAACTAAATTACAATAAACTAACAAAATATTTTTAATGGGTTACACGCCATGCTTGATCGGATTCAATCAGCTCTGCAGTCGCTCGCACCCGCCGAGCAACGAGTTGGCAAGTTGCTATTGAGCGATCCTCGCGGATTTGCAAATTCACCAGTTGTAGATTTGGCGAACAAGGCCAATGTGAGTAAACCCACTGTCGTCCGATTTTGCAGAAGTATGGGATACAAAGGCCTGAGCGACCTCAAGCTCAAGCTCGCAGGCAGCCTGAGTGAGGGGGTGCCCTTTATTCACCGCAACGTGGGTGCACAAGACAGCAGCAGCGACGTGTTGGTCAAAGTCATTGACAACACGGTCACTGCGTTTTTGAAATACCGCAATGACGCCTCGTCTGCCCAAATTGACAAAGCCGTTGAAGCCTTCGCTCTTACCCACAAGAAGGGCAAACGCCTTGAGTTTTTTGGCGTCGGCAATTCAGGCATCGTGGCACAAGACGCACAACACAAATTTTTTCGTCTTGGCTTTCATACCATCTCTCACAGCGATGGGCACATGCAAATCATGAGTGCTTCACTGCTAGGGCCTGGCGACTGCTTGGTGGTGTTCTCAAACTCGGGGCGCACACGCGACTTGCTGGACTCGTGTGAAATTGCCAAAAAAAATGGTGCCACCACCATTGTGGTGACAGCCTCTGGCTCCCCTTTGGCGAGTGTGGGCAAGGTCCACCTCGGGGCTGATCACCCCGAGAGCTACGAAAAATTCAGCCCCATGGTGTCGCGCTTGCTGCACCTGATGATCGTCGACGTGTTGGCCACCGCCGTGGCTCTGCGCATTGGCAGCACGCAGTTGCAACCCATGCTGCGCAACATGAAACAAAACCTTCTCAACAAACGTTACTCATGACACCTAACCATCCACCAGCAGGGTCGCTGGACATCGTGATTTTTGGCGGCGCTGGCGATTTGTCATTCCGCAAACTTTTGCCTGCGCTCTACATGGCGCATTTGCATGACAAGCTTGATCCCTCAGCCCGCATCATTGCCGTGGGACGACAAGACTGGACACGCCAAGCGTATTTGGATTTCATCGACAAAAACTCACCTGCGTTCATCGATAAAGACGCCCTCACCCCTGACGACTGGCAACGCTTTTTGAACCGTTTGGCCTATGTGAGTATGAACGTCACCAACGCCAACGACTTCAACAAACTCAAAGACTTGTGTGCCACACCTGCTTTGCGGGTGTACTACCTAGCTACAGCACCAAGCTTGTTCACACAAATTTGCGCTCACTTATCGGCTGCAGGTTTGGTCGATGCACAGTCGCGCGTGGTTCTTGAAAAACCACTCGGTACCGATCTCGCCTCCGCACGCGACATCAACACCCATGTGGCGCGTTATTTTGATGAGCAACAGATTTACCGCATCGATCATTACCTCGGCAAAGAGACCGTGCAAAACCTCATGGTGCTGCGCTTCGGCAATGCCATTTTTGAACCACTTTGGCGTGCGCCTTACATCAAGAGCGTCCAAATAACTGTCGCCGAAAGCGTGGGCGTGGGCAGCCGAGCAGGTTTTTACGATGGCGCAGGGGCCATGCGCGACATGGTTCAAAACCACCTGTTACAGCTGCTGTGCATTGTGGCGATGGAGCCGCCAATTTCACTAGGTGCAGATGATGTGCGTGATGAAAAACTCAAAGTTTTGCGCTCATTGCGCAAGATGGATTTGGCAGATATCAAACGCGACACCGTGCGCGGTCAATACACCGCGGGCGCATCAGAAGGTGCTGCCGTCAAAGGCTATTTAGAGGAAGACAATGTGCCTGCCAGCAGTCGCACCGAAACTTTCGTGGCCTTGCGCGCGCACATTAACAACGCACGCTGGGCCAATGTGCCGTTCTTTTTGCGCACAGGCAAACGCATGCAGCGCCGTGAGTCGCAAATCATCATTGAGTTTGCCGACCAACCGTTCTCCATCTTTGGCAACACACCGCAGCACGAACCCAATCGACTCATCATCACCTTACAGCCTGAAGAGTCTATTCAGTTGGAAATGATGGTCAAAGAGCCAGGATCAGGCATGACGCTGAACCCCGTCAAACTTGGCCTCGACTTGCAACAGTCCTCCGACAAACGGCGTGCCGAAGCGTATGAACGCTTGTTAATGGACGTCATCAAAGGCCGCCTCACCCACTTTATGCGTCGCGACGAATTGGAAGCGGCATGGATGTGGGTCGAGCCCATCATCCATGGTTGGGGTGAATTGGACGATAAGCCGCGCGCTTACTCTGCGGGCAGC
>JAVLFR010000155.1:0-5577 GCA_046052785.1 Limnohabitans sp.
TGTGGCAACACATTTGGAACACCCAGGGCTATGCGCCGTTGACACAGTCTGGCCCCATCTTGGAGGCTGTCAAAGTCTCGTTGATGCAACAGGCTCAACGGGTGCAAGAGGCGCAGCGTTTGGCGGCATAACAGTTCGCTCGGCCATCGTGGCCGAGCCTCTCTCTGGCTAAGTCGTGCAGGCCCAAGTTAGACAGCTTTTTGGTCTGTATGTGGCTGGTTTTTAGTGCCTATCCTTCAAGCGTTCATAGACCAGAGAAATGAAGAACACAAGTAACAAGATCTACGTCGCGGGTCACCGCGGCATGGTGGGCTCTGCCATTGTTCGACGCCTTCGCGCTGAGGGCTTTGAGCACATCATCACCCGCACCCACGCCGAGTTAGACCTGACCCGTCAATCCGAGGTCGAAGCTTTTCTTAAATCCGAAAAGCCCGACTACCTGTTCATTGCGGCGGCCAAGGTGGGCGGCATCCATGCCAATAACACTTACCGCGCTGACTTCATCTACCAAAACCTGATGATGCAGTCCAACCTGATTCAGGGCGCATACGCGGCAGGGATTCAAGATTTGATGTTTTTGGGTTCGAGTTGCATCTACCCACGCGACTGCCCGCAACCCATCAAAGAAGAGTATTTGCTCACTGGCCCGCTAGAGCCCACCAACGAGCCCTATGCCTTGGCAAAGATTGCGGGCATCAAGTTGTGTGAAAGCTTCAATGCGCAATTTGGCACGCGCTACACCAGCGTCATGCCCACCAACCTGTACGGACCTGGCGATAACTACGACTTGCAAAACAGCCACGTCCTGCCAGCACTGATTCGCAAAGCCCATGAGGCCAAGCTGCGTGGTGACACCGAGTACGTGGTGTGGGGCACTGGCAGTCCCAAGCGCGAGTTTTTGTATGTGGACGACTTGGCGGCAGCCTGCGTGCAGTTGATGGCCGCGGGCTACCATGGGCCTTTGCTCAACATTGGCACTGGGGTTGACGTGACCATCCGCGAGTTGGCCGAACAAGTCATGCAGGCGGTAGACTTTGCGGGCCGCATTGTGTTTGACAGCAGCAAACCCGACGGCACGCCCCGCAAGCTGTTGGATGTATCCGCTGCAGCCGCCCAAGGCTGGCGTTCCAAAGTGAGTTTGGCTGAGGGCATCGAGTTGGCGTACCAAGACTTTTTAGCCCATCACGCGGCTTGAGGAAACCAATGTCTCATCTGATTCCTGTGATTTTGTCTGGAGGCAGTGGCTCGCGCCTATGGCCGCTGTCCCGCGCCATGCGTCCCAAACAGTTTTTGGGCGTGACCGAGGATGCCTCGCTGTTTCAACTCACGCTGCAGCGCTTGCAGGGCATCACGGACGAGACCATGCGACCGATTGTGGTAGCCAACAACGACCATCGATTCTTGGTGGGCGAACAGTGTCGCGAGGCAGGGGTTGAACCCCTGAGCATCTTGCTCGAGCCCGTGGCCCGCAACACGGCGCCCGCGATTGCTGTCGCCGCCATGGCTGCGCTGGCTGAGGGGGGCGACCCAGTTTTATTGGTGCTGCCTTCTGACCACACATTCTCCAATGTCGCCGCCTTTCACCATGCCGTTCGGGTTGGGTTGAAGGCCGCAGACACAGGCGCGCTGGTGACCTTTGGCATTGTGCCCACACACCCTGAGACGGGCTACGGTTATGTCAAGGCCAGCCAGGCGCTTGACGTGAGTGCCGCGGTACCCGTCCAGCAGTTTGTAGAAAAGCCCGACTTGGCCACGGCACAAGCCTATCTCAAAGACGGCAGTTACACCTGGAACAGCGGCATGTTCATGTTCAAAGCCTCGGTGTTTTTGCACGAGCTAGAACGGGCCAACCCCGCCATGCTGCATGCTTGTCAAGCGGCTTGGAGCCAGTCAAAAACAGACCTCGAATTTGTGCGACTTGACAAAGAGGCTTTTGCCAGCAGTCCTTCCGACAGCGTGGACTATGCGGTGATGGAAAAAACCCGCCAAGCCGTGGTGGTGCCTTTGGATGCAGGCTGGAACGATGTGGGTGCGTGGTCGGCGGTGTGGCAAGTGCTGCCGCAAGACGCGCAGGGCAACGCCACCCGAGGCGACGTGATGCTGGAGGACGCCAGTAGCAGCTATGTGCATGCCGACAGTCGCTTGGTCGCCTTGATTGGCGTGAAAGACCTGGTGGTCGTTGAAACCTCTGATGCGGTGTTGGTGACCCACAAGGATAAAGCGCAAGATGTCAAGAAGATGGTGGACCGGCTCAAGGCACTCAAGCGCCCCGAAGTCGACTTGCATCGCGAGGTCTTCAGACCTTGGGGCTCCTACGACTCGGTCGACAGCGGTCAACGTTTTCAGGTCAAGCGCATCACTGTCAAGCCAGGCGCGAAGTTGTCGCTGCAAATGCATCACCACCGTGCTGAGCATTGGGTGGTGGTCTCTGGAACGGCCTCGGTGCGCTTGGGCAACGAGGTGAAGTTGGTGACAGAAAACGAGTCGGTCTATATCCCGGTTGGGGTGACGCACTCGCTCGAGAACCCTGGCAAGGTCATGCTGCACTTGATCGAGGTGCAGTCTGGTTCTTACCTGGGCGAGGACGACATTGTTCGGTTTGAAGATTTATATGGACGCGTCTAGGGCATGATTAAAAAAGCAGTTTTCCCCATTGCCGGTTTAGGCACGCGTTTTTTGCCTGCTACCAAAGCCTCTGCCAAAGAAATGCTTCCCGTGGTGGACAAGCCACTCATTCAGTACGCGGTAGAAGAGGCCTATGCCGCAGGCATTCGCCAAATGATCTTCGTCACCGGCCGCACCAAGCGCAGTGTGGAGGACCATTTCGACACGGCCTACGAGCTTGAAACCGAGCTTGAAGCCGCAGGAAAAAAAGAGCTGCTTGCCTTGGCGCGTTCCATCTCGCCCGCCGACATGTCGTGTGTGTATGTGCGTCAGCCGCGCGCATTGGGTTTGGGCCATGCGGTGTTGTGCGCTGCCGACTTGGTGGGCAACGAAGCCTTTGCGGTCTTACTGGCTGACGATTTGATGGTGGGTCAACCGCCGGTGATGGCGCAGATGGTCAAGCAATACGAACATTGGCGTGCCAGCCTGTTGGCGGTGCAAGATGTGCCCCGCGAGCACACCAAGCGATACGGCATTGTGTCGGGACAAGAGGTACAAACCGATGTGGTGGATTTGACCGGCATCATCGAAAAACCTGCTCCTGACGTAGCACCCACCACACTGGCTGTGGCGGGTCGATATATTTTGACGCCAGGTATTTTTGCTGAGTTACAAAGTTTGCCCCGTGGCGTGGGTGGTGAAATTCAACTCACCGATGGCATTGCCAACTTGCTGCGACGTGAGAAGGTGTTTGCCTATCGCTACCAAGGCGTTCGATACGACTGCGGCAGCAAGCTGGGCTTTTTGCAAGCCACGGTCGATTTGGGTGAGAACCATGCCGAGGTGGGTAAAGAGTTCTCTGCATGGCTGGCAGATCGATGAAAAACACGCGACCTACTCAAAAAAATCTCACACCTCTGGTGTCGGTGGTCATGCCGTCCCTGAACCAGGTCACGTATTTAGAGGAAGCTGTTCGCAGCGTGCTTGAGCAAGACTATCCGCATGTCGAGTTGGTGGTGGTCGATGGCATGTCCACTGACGGCACCCTTGAGTTGTTGGGGCAACTACAGGCTGAATTCGGTGAGCGACTGCGCTGGATCAGCCAAAAAGACAGTGGCGCAGCCCAAGCTGTGAATCGCGCCGTGACCATGGCGCAAGGTGAGATTGTGGGTTGGCTCAACTCGGACGATTTGTATGCGCCAGAGGCCCTGTCTCGGGCTGTGGCATTTTTAAATTCACACCCGTCGCACCAAATGGTCTATGGCGAGGGGCAGCACATCAACGCAGCAGGTGAGGCATTGGGCAAGTACCCGACCAAACCACCGTCGACACCGCTGGATGCGTTTGCCGATGGCAGCTTCATTTGCCAGCCGACAGTGTTTATGCGCCGAGAAGCGCTAGAGCAGGTCGGGCCGCTGGATGAAAGCATTCGCACCGCCTTTGACTTTGATTTGTTTGTGCGTTTTTTCAAACGATACCCACGTCAAATTGGCATCGTGCGCCGCATCCAAGCCTCGTCTCGTTTGCATGTGGCATGCATGACGCATCGCCTGCGCCGACAAGTGGCGCTAGACGGCATGCACGTGGTGGCCAAAGAACTGGGCGTGGTGCCAGACCATTGGTGTTGGACCTTTGTAGACGAGTTATGCGAACGCTATCCGTTTGACGCCGAGCCCCTTCCATTGGTGAAACAAATTGAGAACTTTCTAAAAGAAGCGCGTGCTAGCCTCAAGCCCGAGCAGTTAGCAGCCTTGGTGGAGCAACTCAAAACAGATGCACGCTTGCGTGTGGCAACTCCGCAGCTCTTTGCCACCGTGCAACCTGATGGCTGGGTGGGCAAGCGTGTGACTGTGCGTTACCGCTGGGAAGGCCAAGCAGCCAGTGCGGTGCTGGTGCGCTGCAATGCCCCGTGGCCGGTGGCAGGTACGCTGCGCCTGCGAGTCATGATGCCCAATGGACAAGTGCAACGCAATGTGGTGGATGTGCCAGAAAACTTTGTGCTGCGCTTCGAGGTCCCTGAGAGTGCACAAAGCGCACAAGGTGGTTTTGTGACGTGGGTCATCGAAACAGCCCAAGGCTTCGTGCCAGCCAAACACGACAAAACATCTTCGGACAAACGCAAGTTGGCTTTTCAACTGCTTGAGCTCTCTACCGAGTCTTAACGAGGTCAACGCGATGCTGTTTAATTTGTTTGGCACTAAAAAACACCCTGCCGCTGAGACAGCACAGCCACCCGAGGCCCAAGAATTACCGAAGCCAGTCAAAACCGATGCACCTTCTGCCACCCAAGCCCTGGCTTTGAAAGAGCTTGAGGCAGCTGCCGTTAGGCCTGTACCCGAGGTGCCTGCAGCTGAAGCTGCGCCAGAGCCAACACCAGTCCCAGAGCCAGAGCCAGAGCCAGAGCCAGCTCCACTCCCAGAGCCAGCACCTTTACCAGTAACCGTGTCGCCATCACCGCCAGTTGTGCCTGCTCAGACAGATAACATCAAGGCAACACAAGAAGACGTGACGGCAGCCTACAAAATATTTTTACGTCGACAACCAGAAAACCAAATGGTTGTTGAGTCACGTCTTGGGTTATCTCGCGAAAAACTCTTTATTAATTTCATCACCGCAATTGAGTTTCTAAAGTATCCAGAAAACATCAATTTGATTTTACAAACTGCACGACAAATAGAAATTAAAGCTGGCCAAGCCTTAAAAGAGGAGGCGAAGTGATCAAAAACCAAAAAATGCTTTTTGTTTGCGGTGCACCTCGGTCAGGTACAACAGCAATGCATGCGCTCTTAACTGCAGATCAAAGAATTGTGATGGGGATGGAGCGTTATGGGGGGTATCTGAATGATGAGTTTGGCCCACAGTTGTTTACCAAAGAACGTTTTTTTGACTTTGAATCTGACCCTCGTGATTGGAAGAAATCTCGACCATACTATGTAGAAGTTGCTGAGCCTTTTTTTGAAACATCAAAATATA
>JAVLFR010000156.1:0-2567 GCA_046052785.1 Limnohabitans sp.
TCGGCAGCGTCAGATGTGTATAAGAGACAGTTGTACACCTTCAAGGCGGGTAAACGGGACCAAATTGCGGTGGTCCGTTAATCGAAAAAACCACCCTCGGGTGGTTTTTTTTCATGTCCCTTAAAGTTTAAATCCTATAAAAATCAAGTACTTGTAGAAATATTTTTAATTTGATCTACATTTATTTTCTAACTATGTCCACCGAATGAAAGTCTGACGCGTTGATTTCTGACTAAGTTCTTTGGAGCCTAAATTGGATAAGTCAGTTGTACAGATCGAGTCGCCAGATGTGGCCGTGGAGCGTCGATTCAAAACCGTGTCTTGTGAAAAGCCAGGTATCAAAGCCACTTTTGATCGCATTCGTGCCCAGTTGGTTCAAGAAGCCGAACAGCGCAGCCGCCCAGCCTCTCGCATGTATTCTGGATTTCGTGCTGTCAAAGCCTAAGCCCATTTGTTTTTTCCAAAGGCGCCCGATTGGCGCCTTTTTTTATTTGATTTCTTAATAGTTAATTTTTAAATTTTTTTATTTTTTTGTACGCCTTGAGGTGTATCGACTGAAGCTTTTAAATTACTGATAATTTCACGCGACGACTCCCTTCTTGCGAGGTTATTTTGTTTTCTAGATTTACCAAATTCTTTTCTACCGATATTGCCATCGACTTAGGGACAGCTAACACCCTCATTTACACCAAAGAACACGGCATCGTGCTTGATGAGCCCTCGGTGGTGGTCATTCAAAAAGACGGTAAGTCACAAGGTAAAACCACTGTTTTGGCTGTCGGCAACCAAGCCAAAGCCATGTTGGGGCGCGTTCCCTCGGGCATCGAAGCGATTCGACCCATGAAAGACGGCGTGATTGCTGACTTCACGGTGACCGAGGTGATGCTCAAGCACTTCATCAAGATGGCGCACCCGCACATGTTGTTCAAGCCCAGCCCGCGAATTGTCATTTGCGTGCCGTGTGGCTCGACCCAAGTGGAGCGTCGCGCCATTCGGGAATCCGCCTTGGGGGCGGGCGCGTCGGAGGTTTATCTGATTGAAGAACCCATGGCTGCCGCCATTGGCGCTGGGCTGCCCGTGACCGAGCCGTGTGGCTCGATGGTGGTGGACATGGGCGGCGGAACCACAGAGGTGGCGATCATTTCTTTGGGGGGCATGGTCTATAAAAACAGCGCCCGCATCGGTGGCGATAAGTTTGACGAAGCCATCGTCAACTACATTCGACGCAACTTTGGCATGCTCATTGGTGAGCAAACCGCAGAAAAGTTAAAGAAGGAAATTGCCACCGCCTTTCCAACGGGTGAAATCATGGAAATGGAAGTCACCGGCCGCAACATGAGCCAAGGCATACCGCAAAGTTTCACCATCAGCTCCACAGAGCTCATGGAGGCCCTGACCGACTCTCTCAACAACCTCGTTTCCACCGTCAAGATGGCCTTGGAGCGCACACCGCCTGAATTGAGTTCGGACATTGCAGAGCGCGGCGTCATGTTGACTGGCGGTGGCGCCTTGTTGCGCGATCTCGACCGTTTGATTGCAGAAGAAACGGGTTTGCCAGTGTTGATCGCTGAAGACCCCTTGACCTGTGTGGCACGCGGCTGTGGCATCGCCCTTGAGCAGATGCACAGCGTCAACGGAATTTTCACGGCGGACTGATGGCCGCCTGCCTGGGGCTACGTGCAAACCACGCCAGCGGCTGGGCAAAGAGGCTTTAAGACAGCTCTGCGATCAACTCAATTTCCACGCACGCACCCATAGGTAATTGCGCCACGCCAAATGCGCTGCGCGCGTGAGCGCCTTGGTCGCCGAACACTTGGGCAAACAACTCACTGCAACCGTTGGTGACCAAATGGTGTTCGGTGTAGTCGGGGCTCGAGTTGACCAAGCTCATCACCTTGACGATGCGCTTGACCTTGTTCAGGTCACCCACGGCGGCGTGCAGGGTGCCTAACAAATCCACCGCCACCGCGCGCGCGGCCAAAGCGGCTTCGGCTGTTTGCATGGTTTTGCCCAATTGGCCCGTCCAGACTTTGCCGTCAAGTTTTGCGATGTGGCCGCTCAAAAAAACCAAATTGCCGGTTTGCACAAAAGGCACATAGGCTGCAGCGGGCACAGCGACAGGGGGCAGGGTGATGTTCAGGGCTTGGAGTTTGTCGTAAACGCTCATGTGGGATCCTTTATTCGATTCCGATGATTTTAAGAGTGCGCCAAGCGCTGTTGACGTCAGCGCGCTTAGGTTGGACTTTGTGATTGACTTGGCGATTGACTCTGCGACTTTGACGGTCTTTGCACAGGCACAGCTGTCAATTCACTGGCCGGCTGCACCGTCACTCCCACGTCCAATGTGTGACTGGCGCCCCCATGAATCACGCCACGCACAGGCGACACATCGGCGTAGTCGCGGCCAATGGCCAAGGTCACATAGTCGATGCCAGGGGAGCCAAGTCCCCAACGGTTGTTGGTGGGGTCTAAGTCAAACCACTGTCCGTCGGTGGCGAGCGACTCGGTCTTAGCGGTGTCGGTGGCCTCGTCCAAGTTGTGGGGCACATAGACCTGTCTCTTATACA